>CALEOQ010000213.1 GCA_937910255.1 uncultured Caulobacteraceae bacterium
TTTGATGCTACGGCGCCCACCGGGCTCTACACTCCTTCCCCCCCGGCGCTCTTCCGACCTTTTCGCGCGCTAGTCGCCGGGCGCCCGGATGGCGCTGGAGGCCCTGCGCGTCCTGGCCGAGCAAGGGGTGGCCTTCGCCGACTTCGGGCCCGGCGTCGAGGACTATAAACGCGCCTTCGCCGACGAAGGCGGCCAGGTGGTCGAGGGTGACGTCACCGCCGATCCCTTCATCGAAGGCCTGCGGGGCTTGGTGCGCCAGACCGTGGCGGGCTCGCCGCAGCTGCATGATCGTCTGCGCGCCCTCTACCAGCGCATGGATCGGCGGCTCGACCGCATTGCGGCCTGCGAGCCGCGCCTGAACGGACAGATTTCGGCCGCCGGCCGCTCCCTGGGCCATATCGGCCGCCGGCATCGCCGGGTGGGGGTGGGGCTCGGACTCGGACTGTGGCTCGCCGGCGCCACGGCCGGACTGCTGATACTGGATTGAAGGAACGACCATGACCGCCGAGCCCGTTTCGGATCGTCTCATCCCCGCCTGGACGCCTGAGCAGAAGCGCGACTTCCGCAAGGCGCCGATCACCTTCGGTCATCGCCTGGCGCAGACCGGCCTGTTCGAGGACGAGGCGCTGGCGGCCCTGCTCGATCGCTATCCGGCCGAGCTCTACGACATCAACCTGTTCGACTATGACGACGAGGGGCAGGTCACCATGCGCACCGGCGTGCGCGGCCGGCTGCCCGGCGAGAAGGTGCTGGAAGGCATCAAGGACGGCCGGGTGTGGGTGCAGCTGCGCCGGATTGAGCAGCACTATGAGGCGCTGACCCCGGTGATCCACGGCGCCTTCCGCGAAATCGCCCGGGAGGCCGCGGGCTTCAAGCCGGTGCAGTTGAACGGCCAGCTGATCCTGTCTGCGCCCCAGGCCAAGGTGCCCTTCCACGCCGACGCGCCGGGCGTCTGCCTGTTCCATCTGCGGGGCCGCAAGCGGATCTGGATCTATCCGGCCGACGAGGCCCACATGCCCCAGACGGGCATGGAGAACATCATGCTCAAGCAGCAGACCGAGGATCTGCCCTATCGTCGGGACATGGACGCCTGCGCCCAGGTGTTCGACCTGGAGCCGGGCCTGGCGGCGACCTGGCCCCTGCACGCGCCGCACCGCATCGAAAACCAGGACGGCTTCAACGTCTCCCTTTCGGTGGACTACCAGACCTGGGGCACGCGGATGACCAACGGCGCCCACTACGCCAACGGCATCTTCCGCCGCAAAGGCGTGCCGGTGGCGGCCATGACGCGCACGCCCATGCCGGCCCGGGCGGCCCTGTGGGCCACCTCCCTGGCGCTGAAGCGCGCGGGCCTGGTGGAGGACAAGATCGCCACCCTCGACCGCAGCTTCGAGCTGGACGGCGTCAAGACCTGAGCGGAGGCGTGGCGCGCGCGACGCCTCAGTCGCCGCGGTCGACCTCCGAATCGGCCGGCTCCGGCGCGTCCTCGTTGGGCGCGCCCGTGGCCGGATCGGTGCGGGTCTTGTCGGACTCCGTCGATGATTTCGAGCCAGCGGGCACATAGGCCGAGGTCGGCGGCGAGCCCGGACGTTGCTCATCGTCCCGGTTGCGGTCGTCAGAAGGCTTGTCAGGGGCGGGATTGGACGTCGTCATGGCGATCCTCGCAGAAAACTCTGAGGCGGGGGAACGCCGCAACGCCGTCCTTTGATCCGCCTTGCCCGTGCGGGGGACCCCTGCTAAACGAGCCGGCTCCGGCGATCGGCCGCGCGCCGGCGGGCTTTCCGCCTTCCGGCGCGTTGTCTATTGTTCGGAGCAGTCGTCCCACGGCCCCAGCGGGCCAAGGGTTGCGGCGCGTAGGAGTGTAGCTCAGCTGGTAGAGCATCGGTCTCCAAAACCGAGGGCCGGGGGTTCGAGTCCCTCCACTCCTGCCACCGTCGCCAGGACACTGTCGTGTTAGAACCGCGCGGGCGGGTTCCTCCCTGGAACGCCGCCCTCAAGTAGAAAGTCGCTATCCTCGATGGCCAGGAAACCGGGCGCTACGCCGCAAGCGATGAGGAACCGCGCCGCCAAGACGGCCGCGGCCATGTCCTCGGGCTCGCCGCTCGCCGACTCCGCGCCGAAAAAGAAGACCAGCCCCGGTCAGTTCGCCCGAGAGGTCCGCGCCGAGGCGCGCAAGATCACCTGGACGACCCGGAAAGAGACCTGGATCACCTCGGTGATGGTCGGGATCATGGTCGTTCTGGCCGCGATCTTCTTCTTTGGGGTGGACTTCATCATCGGCTGGCTGATGGGCCTGATCCTCCAGTTCGCCAACGCGGGATAATCGAGAATGAACGCTGAAACCGCGGACGCCGTCGCGCCGAACAATCACAAGTGGTACATCGTCCACGCCTACTCGAACTTCGAGAAGAAGGTGAAGGAGGCGATCCTCGACCAGGCCCGCAACCAGGGTCTTGAGGATCAGTTCTCCGAAGTGCTGGTGCCCACCGAGGACGTGGTCGAGATCCGCCGCGGCCGGAAGATCAACACCGAGCGCAAGTTCTTCCCCGGCTACGTGCTGGTGAAGATGAACCTCACCGACGAGGCCTACCACCTCATCAAGAACACTCCGAAGGTGACGGGCTTCCTCGGCTCTGGCGCCAAGCCGCTGCCGGTCTCCGAAAAGGAAGTGGCCCGCATCATCGGCGCCATCGAAGAGGGCGTCGAGCGGCCCAAGCCGACCATCAGCTTCGAGATCGGCGAGCAGGTTCGCGTCACCGACGGCCCCTTCGCCAGCTTCAACGGCTCGGTGGAGCAGGTCGACGAGGAACGCGCCCGCCTGCGGGTCACCGTCTCCATCTTCGGCCGCGCCACCCCTGTCGAACTCGAATACGGCCAGGTCGAAAAGACCAGCTGATCGGGCTCCGCGTGTTCAATGCCTTCGCGGAATGATGCCGAGGCGAGAAGTTGAACCACGAAGGACACAAAGGGCACAAAGGCCTCGATGCGCGCATCGAGGCAGCCGGCCGCCACGTGATCGATGCGGGTTTGAAGGTCCATCGTATTCTGGGACCAGGCCTTCTGGAGTCGGCGTACGAGACGTGCCTTGCCTTTGAGCTTGAGAGCCGGGGGCTAGGCGTCGTCCGACAATTACCGCTCCCTGTTGTCTATGAAGGCCGGCGTCTCGACGCCGGCTATCGGTTGGACCTTCTCATTGAGGACTGCGTCATCGTCGAGGTGAAGGCCGTTGAGGCGCTGTCGCGCCTCCACGAGGCGCAGATTATGACCTATCTCCGCCTGTCACAGCTTCGGCTCGGCTACCTCATGAACTTCAATGTGCCGCTGTTTCGTCAGGGCGTGCGCCGCTTTGTTCTCTGAGCCTTCGTGTTCTTTGTGCCCTTTGTGGTGAAAGATATCCGTTTCGCCTGAGCTTGCCGGCCTTGGCCTGCGCTGATAGAAGCGCGGGCTTCGCCGGGCGGCCGTTGGTCGCGCGGCTCAAATCCGTGGGAGGGGGCTGGCCAGCCATAACCCCGCACCACGGCTCAACAGGTCGGACGTCCGGCCAAAGAGGAGAAGATGGCCAAGAAGATTCTGGGCTATATCAAATTGCAGGTGCCTGCGGGCTCCGCCACCCCTTCGCCGCCCATCGGGCCGGCGCTCGGTCAGCGCGGCGTCAACATCATGGGCTTCTGCAAGGAGTTCAACGCCCGCACCGAGAAGGAACCCAAGGGCACGCCCCTGCCGACGGTGATCACCGTCTATCAGGACAAGTCCTTCACCTTCATCACCAAGACCCCGCCGGCGACCCACTACATCAAGCAGGCGGTCGGCATTAAGTCCGGCGCCAAGCTCACCGGCCGCGAGACCGTCGGCAGCATCACCCGCACCCAGCTGCGCGAGATCGCCGAGTCGAAGATGAAGGACCTCAACGCCATCGACGTCGAGGCCGCCGCCCGCATCATCGAGGGCTCCGCCCGTTCGATGGGCCTTGAGATCGTGGAGGCCTGAGACCCATGCCCAAGCAAGCAAAGCGCATTCAGGCCTGGACCGGCGACCGCCTGGCCAGCCACTCCGTCGAAGACGCCATCAAGCTGGTCAAGGAAAACGCCAAGGCCAAGTTTGACGAGTCCATCGAGATCTCCGTCAATCTGGGCGTCGATCCCCGTCACGCCGACCAGCAGGTCCGTGGCGTGGTGAACCTGCCCTCCGGCACCGGCCGTGACGTTCGCGTCGCCGTCATCGCCAAGGACGCCAAGGCTGACGAAGCCACCGCCGCCGGGGCCGACATCGTCGGCGCCGAAGAGCTGGTGGAACGCATCCAGGGCGGCTTCATGGAGTTCGACCGCGTGATCGCCACGCCGGACATGATGGCCCTGGTCGGCCGTCTGGGTAAGGTGCTCGGCCCCCGCGGCCTGATGCCGAACCCCCGCGTCGGCACCGTGACGCCCAACGTGGCCCAGGCCGTGAAGGACGCCAAGGGCGGCGCCATCGAGTTCCGCACCGAGAAGACCGGCATCATCCACGCCGGCATCGGCAAGGCGAGCTTCTCCGACGACGCCATCCTGGCCAACGTCAAGGCCCTGGTGGACGCGCTCAACAAGGCCAAGCCCTCGGGCGCCAAGGGCACCTATGTGAAGAAGATCAGCCTGTCTTCAACCATGGGCCCCGGCTTCCGCATCGAGACCGGTTCGGTCGGCGCCTAAACGCCTTCGCACCGAATAGACGATTGAGGGGGCTGCGGCGACGCGGCCCCCTTTTTCGTGGGCGCAGGGCGAGTGCGCCGGGGCGTTGCGCTTCGGCCCGCCCTGCTGTATGAGCCGCCCCTCTAAGGTTTCGCCGCTCCGCAAGGAGAGGCGGGGACTGGAGGCTCCCTCGCGGGGCTTCCGATCCTGTCCAAGAACTGCGGGATCCAGGGGTCGCCTGGATCATAAGCGTGGAAGAGCCCTTCCACACTCGCGGGGAGACGGGAAGATGACGCCGACAAGGCCCATTTCCGCATGGCGGACACCGGGGCGCGACGGCTGCGGCTTCTCTCACAGGACAGGCTTGATGGTTCCGAGGCGGGGCTTCCCGCCGCGTGGCCGTCGCACGGCGTCTGGATAGTCCAGGCGTCGCACCTGAGTAGGAGACCGCAATGGACCGCGCTCAAAAGCAGGAAGCGATCGAGGCGCTGAAAAGCGTCTTTGCCGAATCCGGCGCCGTGGTCGTGACCCACAATCTGGGTCTGACCGTTGCGGAAATGACGAATCTCCGGGGTCGCCTGCGTGAGCAGGGCGCCCAGTTGAAGGTGGTGAAGAACACCCTGGCCCAGAAGGCTCTGAACGGCTCGGTTGGCGAGGAGGGCGACGCCCTTTTCACCGGTCCGGTCGCCATCGCCTACGGCCCGGACCCGGTCTCCGCCGCCAAGGTCGCCTCCCAGTTCGCCAAGGAAAACGAGAAACTCGTGATCATGGGCGGCCTGATGGGCACGCAGGTTCTGGACAAGACCGGGGTGAGCGCGCTTGCGACTCTGCCCTCGCTCGACCAGCTCCGCGGCAAGATCATCGGCCTCGTCCAGGCGCCCGCGACCAAGATCGCCGGCATCCTGCAGGCGCCGGCCGGTCAGCTGGCCCGCGTCATGGGCGCATACGCCGCCAAAGACGCCGCCTGATCGTCATTTTCCCGACATCCCAAATCTCTCAAGGATCACAATCCCATGGCTAACCTCGAAAAGATCGTCGAAGACCTGTCGGCTCTGACCGTCCTGGAGGCCGCTGAGCTCTCCAAGATGCTGGAAGAAAAGTGGGGCGTTTCCGCCGCCGCTCCGGTGGCCGCTGCGGCTCCCGCCGCCGCCGGCGCCCCGGCCGAAGCTGCTGAAGAGCAGACCGAGTTCACCGTCGTCCTGACCGGCGGCGGCGACAAGAAGATCAACGTCATTAAGGAAGTTCGCGGCGTGCGTCCGGACCTCGGCCTGAAGGAAGCCAAGGACCTGGTGGAAGGCGCTCCCCAGAACATCAAGGAAAACATCTCCAAGCAGGAAGCTGAAGAGATCAAGAAGAAGCTCGAAGAAGCCGGCGCTTCGGTCCAAATCAAGTAGGATTGAGCGCGACAGCCGGAAGTGGACACCGGTTCTGGCGCCCGTCGCGCTCCAACGTCTTGAAACCGCCCTTCCTCTAGGAAGGGCGGGGGCGGCGCATATCGCGTCTCTTTCGCGGGCCCGGGGGAAACCTCCGGGCCCGTTTCCGTTTTATGGTCTATGTGATCGCTTAAGTGTTCCGTCTTGACTGTCGCCAAAATAGCATGGGGACAGGGGCGAACGAGGCGAACATGACGCTTGGCGAAAAGATCAAACGCGGACGCCATCGATACCTTTTTGCATGCCCGCTCGTTGTGGCTGCTGCGGCTGTGGCTGTTGCTTTCACTATTGCCTTGGTAGCCGGTCGAAGCCGTATCCCGACATTAGCGCTGCCATCGACCGCTAGCCTCGCTCTCTCATTCGCCTTCGTTGGCGCGCTAGCCAATGCAGCATTGGCCGTCATTGCTTGGTACGCACTGCGTTTCGCTAGAGCTCAAGCTGGCGAAGCCCGTCGGCAGGCGGTGGAGGCAGAACAAACACGCGCTGCATCACTCATGTCTGAAATAAGGAAATCATGGCTTTCATCAGAGCTGGTGCGGTCTCGACAACTAGTAGCTGATCTCGACACAAAATATCAGGCACTTAGACCGCAGATATCGTCAATATGCGAATCCTCGGGAGAATATATCTCAGCAGTCCTAATTTACCTTCGTGGGTCTAGTCTAAAGGAGGATAAATTGATGTACGGCTTAATCACAGATGTTTTAGACGAATTGGAGTTGATCGGGACTTTCTGCAGAATGGAAATGCTAAAAGTAGACCACATTTTAGAGATATTTGGCGGCCAAGTCATATATTTCGCGGACAGGCTTCGACCATTCTGTCACGCGCTTCAAGCGGCGACGCGCAGTCAAGGCTACAAATATCCTCAATCGGTATACGCTAACGCTCTATGGCTTTTCGAAAAATCAGAAGTCCATGCTCCGTTCGCGGTCGAGAATTCTACTAAGGCTTGCCTGGGTCGGTGATCACGGCAGGTGCTTCCATCTACCTACGCATTGGCCGCCGGATATAGGCACCGTCGCGCGCGGCGCAACTCTCGGAACTTGGGCGATCACTGATAGGCGATCTGACAAATCAGCAGGGTGGGTGCGCGCAGCGCCAGGCGCAGCCCCTAGCGCCCCTTAACTTTTCTGTGGAAGGGGGCTTCCCAAGGGCTTGCAAAAGTCCTATCTGGCGAGCTTCGCGAAATTCCGATCAGCTAAGACGCGAGTCTTCGCACGTTCCGTCTCCGAGGCATGGTCCGTCGCCCTCCGACCATGCGAGGGAGCGTCCCCGACGTAAAGGGGACATTTCCAGCGTCCGGCCCCCGGCCTCGGGGGTTTTGAGGGTGGACGCAGGATGACACTTACGGCGCGCTGGCCTGACGCCCGCGCGCGCTCAAGGGAATAACATGGCGCAATCCTTCACCGGCAAGAAGCGGATCCGGAAATCTTTCGGCCGCATCCCCGAAGCTGTGCAGATGCCGAACCTGATCGAGGTTCAGCGCTCGTCCTACGAACAGTTCCTGCAGCGTGAAGTGCGCCCGGCCGATCGCCGGGACGAAGGGGTCGAGGCGGTCTTCAAGTCCGTCTTCCCGATCAAGGATTTCAACGAGCGCGCCGTGCTCGAATACGTCTCCTACGAGTTCGAGGACCCGAAGTACGACGTCGAGGAATGCGTCCAGCGCGACATGACCTATGCCGCGCCGCTGAAGGTGAAGCTGCGTCTCATCGTGTTCGAAACCGATGAAGAGACCGGCGCCCGCTCGGTGAAGGACATCAAGGAGCAGGACGTCTATATGGGCGACATCCCGCTCATGACGGAGAAGGGCACCTTCATCGTCAACGGGACTCAGCGGGTCATCGTCTCCCAGATGCACCGCTCGCCGGGCGTCTTCTTCGACCACGACAAGGGCAAGACCCACTCCTCGGGCAAGCTGCTGTTCGCGGCCCGCGTCATCCCCTATCGCGGCTCCTGGCTCGACTTCGAGTTCGACGCCAAGGACATCGTCTATGTCCGCATCGACCGCCGCCGCAAGCTGCCGGCCTCGACCTTCCTCATGGCGCTGGGCATGGACGGGGAGGAGATCCTCTCCACCTTCTATGAGACCGTGACCTTCGAGAAGCGCGAAGGCGGCTGGGCCACCCAGTACAAGCCCGAGCGCTGGCGCGGCGTGAAGCCCGAGTTCCCGCTGATCGACGGCGAGACCGGCGAGGAAGTGGCCCCGGCCGGCCAGAAGATCTCGGCCCGTAACGCCAAGAAGTTCGCCGATGCGGGCCTCAAGGTCCTGCTGCTGGCGCCTGAGGCGCTGACCGGCCGTTATCTGGCCAGCGACCTGGTCAATCACGAAACCGGCGAGATCTACGCCGAGGCCGGCGACGAGCTGGATGTGGCGCTGCTCGGCTCGCTGGAAGAGCAGGGCTTCACCAAGTTCGACGTCCTCGACATCGACGAGGTCAATGTCGGCGCGTACATGCGCAACACCCTGCGCATCGACAAGAACACCACCCGCGAAGACGCGCTGTTCGACATCTACCGCGTCATGCGGCCGGGCGAGCCGCCGACGGTGGAAGCCGCCGAGGCGATGTACAACAGCCTGTTCTTCGACTCCGAGCGCTACGACCTGTCCTCGGTCGGCCGCGTGAAGATGAACATGCGCCTGGAGCTGGACTGCCCCGACGACGTCCGCGTGCTCCGCAAGGCCGACGTCCTGGCCGTGCTCAAGACCCTGGTCGGCCTGCGGGACGGTCGCGGCGAGATCGACGACATCGACAACCTTGGCAACCGCCGGGTCCGTTCGGTGGGCGAACTGCTGGAAAACCAGTACCGCGTCGGCCTGCTGCGCATGGAGCGCGCCATCAAGGAGCGCATGTCCAGCGTCGATATCGATACGGTCATGCCCCATGACCTGATCAATGCGAAGCCGGCCGCCGCCGCCGTGCGGGAGTTCTTCGGCTCCTCGCAGCTGTCGCAGTTCATGGACCAGACCAACCCGCTCTCGGAAATCACCCACAAGCGCCGTCTCTCGGCCCTTGGCCCCGGGGGTCTGACCCGCGAGCGCGCCGGCTTCGAAGTCCGCGACGTGCACCCGACCCACTATGGCCGGATCTGCCCCATCGAGACGCCGGAAGGCCCGAACATCGGCCTGATCAACTCGCTGGCCACCCACGCGGTGGTCAACAAGTACGGCTTCATCGAGAGCCCGTACCGCCGGATCAAGGACGGCAAGACCACCGAAGAAGTGGTCTACATGTCGGCCATGGAAGAGGCCAAGCACGTCATCGCCCAGGCCAATATCAAGATCGAGAACGGTGAGATCGTCGACGATCTGGTCCCGGGCCGCGTCAACGGCGACCCGACCCTGCTGCCCAAGGACACCGTCGATCTGATGGACGTCTCGCCCAAGCAGGTCGTCTCGGTCGCCGCCTCGCTGATCCCGTTCCTCGAAAACGATGACGCCAACCGCGCGCTGATGGGCTCGAACATGCAGAAGCAGGCCGTGCCGCTGGTCCGCACCGACGCCCCCCTGGTGGGCACCGGTATGGAAAGCGTCGTGGCCGTGGACTCCGGCGCCGTGGTCGTGGCCCGCCGCTCGGGCGTGGTCGAGCAGATCGACGGCACCCGGATCGTCGTCCGCGCCACCGAAGAGACCGACCCCACCAAGCCGGGCGTCGACATCTATCGGCTGCAGAAGTTCCAGCGCTCCAACACCTCGACCTGCATCAACCAGCGTCCGCTGGTCCGCGTGGGCGACCGGATCGCCGCCGGCGACGTGGTGGCCGACGGCCCGTCCACGGAGCTGGGCGAACTGGCCCTGGGTCGCAACGTGCTCGTCGCGTTCATGCCCTGGAACGGCTACAACTTCGAGGACTCCATCCTCATCTCCGAGCGCATCGTGCGCGATGACGTCTTCACCTCGATCCACATCGAGGAGTTCGAGGTCATGGCCCGGGACACCAAGCTCGGCCCCGAGGAAATCACCCGCGACATCCCCAATGTCGGCGAGGAGGCCCTGCGCAACCTCGACGAGGCCGGCATCGTCGCCATCGGCGCCGAGATCCAGCCGGGCGACATCCTGGTGGGCAAGGTCACGCCCAAGGGCGAAAGCCCGATGACGCCGGAAGAAAAGCTTCTGCGCGCCATCTTCGGTGAAAAGGCCTCCGACGTCCGCGACACCTCTCTGCGTCTGCCGCCCGGCGTGTCGGGCACTGTGGTCGAGGTCCGCGTGTTCAACCGCCACGGCGTCGACAAGGACGAACGCGCCATGGCCATCGAGCGCGCCGAGATCGACCGCCTGGGCAAGGACCGCGACGACGAGTTCGCCATCCTGAACCGCAACATGACCTCGCGTCTGCGCGACATGCTGGTGGGCAAGGTCGCGGTCTCCGGGCCCAAGGGCTTGGGCCGTGGCGAGATCACCGCCGACAAGCTGAACGACATCTCGCCGGGCCTCTGGTGGCAGATCGCCCTGGAGGACGAGAAGGCCATGGGCGAGCTGGAGGCCATGCGCCGCCAGTTCGACGAGGCCCGCAAGCGTCTCGACCGCCGCTTCGAGGACAAGGTCGACAAGCTGCAGCGCGGCGACGAGCTGCCCCCTGGCGTCATGAAGATGGTCAAGGTGTTCGTGGCCGTGAAGCGCAAGCTTCAGCCCGGGGACAAGATGGCCGGCCGTCACGGCAACAAGGGGGTCATCTCCAAGATCCTGCCGATCGAGGACATGCCGCACCTTGAGGACGGCATGAATGTCGACATCGTGCTCAACCCGCTGGGCGTGCCCTCGCGGATGAACGTCGGCCAGATCTTCGAAACCCACCTGGGCTGGGCCGCCGCCGGCCTGGGCCGCCAGATCGCCGACCTGCTGGAAGCCTGGCAGAACGGCGGTCAGCGCCAGGCCCTGATGGACTGGCTGCGGGACATCTATGGTCCTGAGGAAGAGCTGCCCGAGACCGATGAGGAACTCATCGAGCTCGCCCGCAACCTCTCCAAGGGCGTGCCCTTCGCCACCCCGGTTTTCGACGGCGCCCATATCGACGACATCGAGAACCTGCTGGAGAAGGCCGGTCTCAACCGCTCGGGCCAGGTGACCCTGTACGACGGCCAGACCGGCGACCAGTTCAAGCGCCCGGTCACGGTCGGCTACATCTACATGTTGAAGCTGCACCACCTGGTGGACGACAAGATCCACGCCCGTTCCATCGGCCCCTACAGCCTGGTCACCCAGCAGCCCCTGGGCGGCAAGGCCCAGTTCGGCGGCCAGCGGTTCGGGGAAATGGAGGTCTGGGCTCTGGAAGCCTACGGCGCGGCCTACACCCTGCAGGAAATGCTGACGGTGAAGTCCGACGACGTGGCCGGCCGGACCAAGGTCTACGAGTCCATCGTGCGCGGCGACGACACCTTCGAGGCGGGGATCCCCGAGAGCTTCAACGTTCTCGTCAAGGAAATGCGCTCGCTGGGCCTCAATGTGGAGCTGGAGAACAGCTGATCGCTGCCTTCATCCCGCGCCGCCGTCTTTGCGGGGGGAGGGGCCGTCAGCCTCTCCCTCTCGCCTTCCAGAATTACTGACGAACTGGAAATCTGATGAACCAGGAAGTCCTGAATATCTTCAATCCGGTCCAGGCCGCTCCGACCTTCGACCAGATCCGCATCGCTCTGGCCTCGCCCGAGAAGATCCGCTCGTGGTCCTTCGGCGAGATCAAGAAGCCCGAGACCATCAACTACCGGACGTTCAAGCCCGAGCGTGACGGCCTGTTCTGCGCCCGTATCTTTGGCCCGACCAAGGACTACGAATGCCTGTGCGGCAAGTACAAGCGCATGAAGTACAAGGGCATCATCTGCGAGAAGTGCGGCGTCGAGGTCACCCTGGCCCGCGTCCGGCGCGAGCGCATGGGCCATATCGAACTGGCCAGCCCGGTCGCCCACATCTGGTTCCTGAAGTCCCTGCCGAGCCGCATCTCGATGATGCTCGACATGGCGCTGAAGGACGTGGAGCGGGTGCTCTACTTCGAATACTACATCGTCACCGAGCCGGGCCTGACCCCGCTGAAGCAGCACCAGCTGCTGTCGGAAGACGACTATATGCGCTTCCAGGAAGAGTTCGGCGACGACAGCTTCACCGCCGAGATCGGCGCCGAGGCGGTCCAGGGCCTGCTGCGCGCCATCGACCTGCCCAAGGAGGCCGAGAAGCTCCGCGAGGACCTGCTCACCACCACCTCGGAAATGAAGCTCAAGAAGACGTCCAAGCGTCTGAAGCTCATCGAGAGCTTCATCGAGAGCGGCAACAAGCCCGAATGGATGGTGCTGTCGGTGGTGCCGGTGATCCCGCCGGAACTGCGTCCGCTGGTGCCCCTGGACGGCGGCCGTTTCGCCACGTCCGACCTCAACGACCTCTATCGCCGGGTGATCAACCGGAACAACCGCCTGAAGCGCCTGATCGAGCTGCGGGCGCCCGACATCATCATCCGCAACGAAAAGCGGATGTTACAGGAATCCGTCGACGCCCTGTTCGACAACGGCCGTCGCGGCCGGGTCATCACCGGCGCCAACAAGCGGCCCCTGAAGTCGTTGGCCGACATGCTGAAGGGCAAGCAGGGCCGGTTCCGTCAGAACCTGCTCGGCAAGCGCGTCGACTATTCCGGCCGTTCGGTCATCGTCGTCGGCCCCGAGCTGAAGCTGCATGAGTGCGGTCTTCCCAAGAAGATGGCGCTCGAGCTGTTCAAGCCGTTCATCTATGCGCGTCTGGACGCCAAGGGCCTGTCAGGCACCGTCAAGCAGTCCAAGCGCATGGTGGAACGCGAGCAGCCGGCGGTGTGGGACATCCTCGACGAGGTGATCCGCGAGCATCCGGTCCTGCTGAACCGCGCGCCGACCCTTCACCGCCTCGGCATCCAGGCCTTCGAGCCCAAGCTGATCGAGGGTAAGGCGATCCAGCTTCACCCGCTGGTCTGCACGGCCTTCAACGCCGACTTCGACGGCGACCAGATGGCCGTCCACGTGCCGCTCTCGCTGGAAGCCCAGCTGGAAGCGCGCGTGCTGATGATGTCGACCAACAACATCCTGTCGCCCGCCAATGGTCGCCCGATCATCGTGCCGTCGCAGGATATCGTGCTCGGCCTCTACTACCTGTCGCTGGTCAAGGACGGCGAGCCGGGCGAGGGCAAGACCTTCGCCGACCTGGGCGAGATCGAGGCGGCGCTGAACGAAGGCGTCGTGACCCTGCATTCCAAGATCCGCTGCCGCTACACCGAGATGAACTCGGAGGGCGAAGTGGTCCGCCGGATCATCGACACCTCGCCGGGGCGGATGAAGATTGCGGCCCTGTTCCCGCTCAACGCTGCGGTCAGCCACAAGCTGCTTGAGAAGAACCTGACCAAGAAGGAAATCGGCAATCTGATCGACACCGTCTACCGCCACTGCGGTCAGAAGGCGACGGTCATCTTCGCCGACCAGATCATGGGCCTGGGCTTCCGCGAGGCCGCCAAGGCCGGCATCTCCTTCGGCAAGGATGACATCGTCATCCCGCAACGGAAGAAGCCGATCGTCGAAGAGACCCGCAAGCTGGTCGAGGAATACGAACAGCAATACGCCGACGGTCTGATCACCAAGGGCGAGAAGTACAACAAGGTCGTCGATGCGTGGGCCAAGGCCACCGACCGCGTCGCCGATGAGATGATGCGCGAGATCTCCGAAGGCGTTAAGGGCGCGGACGGTCGTGAATCCGAGATCAACTCGGTGTTCATGATGTCCAACTCCGGCGCCCGGGGTTCTCAGGCCCAGATGAAGCAGCTCGGCGGGATGCGCGGCCTGATGGCCAAGCCGTCGGGCGAGATCATCGAGACGCCGATCATCTCGAACTTCAAGGAAGGCCTGACCGTCCAGGAGTACTTCAACTCCACCCACGGCGCCCGTAAGGGCCTGGCCGACACCGCGCTGAAGACCGCCAACTCGGGCTATCTGACCCGCCGTCTGGTGGACGTCGCGCAGGACTGCATCATCACCGAGGAAGATTGCGGCACCACCCGGGGCATCACCCTGGGCGCCGTGGTCGAGGGCGGCGACGTGCTGGTCTCGCTCGGCCTGCGGATCCTGGGCCGCTCGTCGGCCGAGGACATCAAGGATCCGGGCACCGGTCAGGTCATCGTGCCGGCCGACACCTATCTCGATGAGAAGATGATCGAGGTGGTCGAGAACGCCGGCGTCCAGTCGGTCAAGGTCCGCTCGGTCCTGACCTGCGAGACCAAGAACGGCGTCTGCGGCACCTGCTACGGCCGCGACCTGGCCCGCGGGACCCCGGTGAACATCGGCGAGGCTGTCGGCGTCATCGCCGCCCAGTCCATCGGCGAGCCCGGCACCCAGCTGACCATGCGGACCTTCCACATCGGCGGCACCGCCCAGGTGGCCGAACAGTCCTTCTTCGAAAGCGCCAATGAAGGCGTGGTGAAGGTGGGCGGCGGCAATGTGGTCCAGGCCGGCGACGGCGAGTTCGTGGTCATGAACCGGAACCTGCAGATCACCGTCCAGGTCGATGGCAAGGACCGCGAGTCCTACAAGCCGCCCTATGGCGCGCGCCTGAAGGTCAAGGACGGGGACAAGGTCAAGCGCGGCCAGCGCCTGGCCGAATGGGACCCCTACACCACCCCCATCCTCACGGAAGTGGGCGGTCGGGTCCGGTTCGAAGACCTGATGGAGAACGTCTCGGTCCGAGAGGAAGCCGACGAGGCCACCGGCATCTCCAACCGCGTGGTCACCGACTGGCGCGCCTCGACCAAGGGCAGCGATCTGCGTCCGGCCGTGGGCGTGATCGACGCTGACGGCGCCTTCAAGCGCATCGCCAACGGCGGTGAGGCCCGTTACCTGCTGCCGGTCGGGGCCATTCTCTCGGTCGGCGACGGCGATGAGGTGAAGCCCGGCGAGGTTCTGGCGCGTATCCCCACCGAGGGCGCCAAGACCCGGGACATCACCGGCGGTCTGCCCCGGGTGGCTGAACTGTTCGAGGCCCGCCGGCCGAAGGACTGCGCGGTCATCGCCGAGATGGACGGCCGGGTCGAGTTCGGGCGCGACTACAAGAACAAGCGCCGGATCAAGATCACGCCGGAGGATGGCGGCGAGCCCGTCGAATTCCTCATCCCCAAGGGCAAGCATATCGCCGTCCACGACGGGGATACGATCCGCAAGGGCGAGTACATCATCGACGGCAACCCCGATCCGCACGACATCCTGCGGATCCAGGGGATCGAGGCGCTGGCCGAATTCCTCGTGGACGAGATCCAGGAGGTCTATCGACTGCAGGGCGTGCCGATCAACGACAAGCACATCGAGACGATCGTCCGTCAGATGCTGCAGAAGGTCGAGATCCTCGAGACCGGCGACACCGGCCTGCTCAAGGGCGACCATCTCGACAAGATCGAGGTGGACGAAGAGAGCGCCAAGGCCGAGGCCCGTGGCGGTCGTCCGGCGATCACCCAGCCGGTTCTGCTGGGCATCACCAAGGCGTCGCTGCAGACCCGCAGCTTCATCTCGGCGGCCTCCTTCCAGGAAACCACCCGCGTGCTCACCGAGGCTTCGGTCCAGGGCAAGCGCGACACCCTGGAAGGGCTGAAGGAGAACGTGATCGTGGGTCGCCTGATCCCGGCGGGCACGGGCTCCTACCTGCGCAACCTCCAGCGCATCGCCGCCAAGCGCGACGAAGCCCTGGCGGCCAGCCGCGAGACCACCATGGAGCCGCTGCCCGAAGTGATCGCCGCCGAGGCCGAGGCCGAGACGATCGACAACTAGGTCAGGGTCTTTAGGACCAGGACGAACAGACGGCCCGGAGGCGACTCCGGGCCGTTTTGTTTTGCCCGGGGTGGCTTGCGCCGGCGTTCAAGACCTTCATCGAGGTTCAGGGCGTTCTGACGCTCCGGCCCGCCTCTGACGCTAAAGGTCGGGCAGGGGGTTCATCACCGGGCCGCCCCCGGTGGTGTCGGTCCCGAGCGGGGGCGTCGTGCGCTCGCGATAGGCGCGGTCAGCCAGATCGGAAGAGCACACGTCTGAACTCCAGTCACGTCGTAACCTCGTATGCCGTCTTCTGCTTGAAAAAAAAAAATTCACTCCCCACACC
>CALEOQ010000214.1 GCA_937910255.1 uncultured Caulobacteraceae bacterium
GGGGGAGGCTGAAGGCTGATTCAGGGCGGGCGGGCGGGGCGATGCGGAGGGGGAATGGCTGAAATCGGCCGGCGGCTTCTGGGCCTCCCGGGCGGGCGCCAAGGGGGACGGGGTCGACAGGGCCAGCGCCCACCTGCGGGTCGCCGCCAGCCGTCCCGGCACCTTCTATGGCATGATCGCCGACCGCCGCCTGGCCCTGGTCGGCGAGGACACTGCACCCGTCCGCCTGTCGCAGCAGGGCGCGCAACTGTTCCGCGCCTCCGGCGGCGGGGCCGACAGCGTGGACATGCTGCGCTTCGCCAAGACCGATCCCCGCGCCCACCGGGCTGTGGCGCTCAGTCAGGTGGGCCTGACGCTGGAGGCGGGGCTCGAGCTGCGCGCCGGCCTGACCCTCGCGCGCACCGGGCCCGAGCGCAGCCGTTGGACCACGCTGGCCCTGGGTCTCAACGCCCCCCTCACCTCCCAGGCCGACCAGGCCGGGCGGCTGCGGACCGCCTTCGCCTATCCGACCCCGGCCCTGGAGCCCAAGTGGGGCTTCACCATCGACAAGTCGCTGGTCTACGCCATCGTCAATCAGGAGAGCCGGTTCAATCCCGCCGCAGTCTCGCCGGCCGGCGCAGTCGGCCTGATGCAGCTGATGCCGGACGCTGCGGCCCGCGCGGCCGGGGACGACAAGCTCAAGCAGGATATGAGCCCGCTGTTCGATCCGGCGTTCAACCTCCGTGTCGGCCAGGACTACCTGACCTGGCTGATGGAGCGTGGGGTCGGCTATGACCTGCTTCAGGTGGTCGCGGCCTATAATGGCGGCCCCGGCACGCTGCAGAAGACCGTCGCCATGGTCGGCGACCAGGCCGACAGCCTCCTGGTGATCGAGTGCCTGCCCTCGGTGGAGACCCGCAACTATGTCGAGAAGGTAGTGGCCGCCTACTGGGCCTATCGCGATCATTTCGGCCAGACCTGCAGCACCCTGGACGCCGCGGCCCGCGGCGCCCGCATCATCGACGCCCGCCTCGACTTCGACGGCAAGATGAAGTTCTAGGGTTTTCCCTAGCCCAGGCGCACCGCGCCCCGGCCGAACTGCGCCCGAAGCACCTTCAGGTCCCCCTGCGTCCCGCCGAAATCCCGGGTGCGAACCAGCAGGCCCGCGCTCCGCGTCTGGCGGCGGCCGGCGAACCATCCGCTTTTCAGCGGCGGCAGCAACAGGGCCGGCCGGGTGGCGCGCGCGCTATGATCGGCGACCACCTCGATCCAGCGGCTTGGGAACCGCATGTCCGGCGTGACGATCAGCAGCCAGGCGCCCTTGGCGATGGCGGCGGCGGCGGCGATCGAGCCCCGCAGCAGGGTGGCGCCGGCGTCCTCGCAGAGTGCGGCGGTGGCGGGGTCGGAATCGCCATCGGCCACGATCACCTCGCGCACCAGCCCCTCCACCGCCGCCGGGACGAGGGCGGCGAGGAGACCTGCAAGGGCGTCGGCGGAATCATGGGCAGGGACGATGACGGTGATCATTGGCGCCAAAGGCGGCGCTTCGGACGCGGGGTCAAGGGTGTTCTTGTTATGTTCTCGCCGCTCCGCTAATCTGTTGCAGCATGGTCACCTTCACCCAACAGATCCGCGGCCGCGGCGCGCGCACCAACGCCAGCGGACGCTTCGAGAGCCGCAAGCGGGAAGCCTTTGACGACGGCTGGACGCCGGACGACGATACGCCGACGCAACTCCGCACCCACCTCCTGCCCGACAAGGCCAGGACGATCATCGCCCGCAACACCAGCCCCGATGTGGGCTTCGACCGCTCGATCAACCCGTACCGCGGCTGCGAGCATGGCTGCATCTATTGCTACGCCCGGCCGGCCCACGCCTTTCTCGGCCTCTCGCCGGGGCTGGATTTCGAGAGCCGGCTTTTCTTCAAGCCCGACGCCGCCGCCCTGCTGGAAAAGGAGTTGTCGGCGCCGCGCTATGAGCCGCGCGTCATCCATATCGGCGGCGACACCGATCCCTACCAGCCCATCGAACGCCAGCAGCGGGTGACCCGGCAGGTGCTGGAGGTGCTGCAGCGGTTCAGCCACCCCTTCACCATCATCACCAAGTCGGCCCTGATCCTGCGGGACGCCGACATCCTCGGTGAAATGGCGTCCCGGGGGCTGACCCGGGTGGCCATCTCGATCACCAGCCTCGACCGCAAGCTGGCCCGCAGCATGGAGCCCCGCGCCGCCACGCCGGAGCGACGGCTGTCGGCGGTGGAGGGCCTGGCCAGGGCCGGCGTGCCGGTGGTGGTGATGTTCGCCCCAGCCATCCCCAGCCTGAACGACCACGAGATGGAGGCGGTGCTGGAGCGCAGCGCCCAGGCCGGCGCGGTGGGATCTGGCTATGTGGCCCTGCGCCTGCCCCTGGAGATCAAGGACCTGTTCGAGGAATGGCTGGCCACCGACCACCCCGACCGGGCGGCGCGGGTCATGTCGCTGGTGCGCCAGATGCGCGGCGGCAAGGCCTATGACGCTACGTTCGGCGCCCGGATGAAGGGCCAGGGGCCCGTGGCCCAGATGATGGGCCAGCGGTTCCGGGCGGCCCGCCGGCGCTATGGCCTCGACCGTCCCCTGCCCGATCTGGACCTGTCGGCCTTCAAGGTCCCGCCGCGGATTGGCGATCAGGCCGATCTGTTCGGCTAGTCAGCGGGAGAAGACGCCGATCAGCTCCACATGCGGCGACCACAGGAACTGGTCTACGGGGAAGACCTGATCCAGGGCGAAGCCGGCGTCGATCAGCGTGCGGGCGTCCCGGGCGAAGGTGGCGGGATTGCAGGAGACGCCGATCACCCGGCTGACCTTGGAGCCGGCGATCTCGCCGGCCTGCTCGGCCGCGCCGGCACGGGGCGGGTCGAAGACGGCCAGGTCGATCTTCTTCATCTCCTGGATCAGCAGCGGTCGGCGGACCAGATCGCGGGCCTCGGCGGTGACGCCCTTGAGGCCCGGCGCGGTGGCCACGGCGGCGTTCAGGGCGGCGATAGCGGGCGCCGATCCGTCGGCGGCGTAGACCGGGGCGATCTGCGCCAGGGCGAAGGTGAAGGTGCCGACCCCGCAATAGAGGTCGGCGATCCGCTCGGCGCCCGCCGCCGCCTGGGCCACGAAATCGACCATGGCCCGCTCGGCGGCCGGGACAGCCTGCAGGAAGGCGCCCGGCGGCAGCACTACCCGGATGTCGCCCAACCGCACGCTGGGGGCGGTCTGGTCCATATAGGCGATCTCGCCATCCATGGAGACGCGGGCGAAGCCGCCGGCCGCAGCCTGCTCGGCCAGGCGCATGCGCGCGTCGGCCGAAAGGCCGCCGCTCTTGCGCTCGACGCCGGTGATGTCGATGTCGATTCCGTCGTCGGTGGCGGTGACGTGCAGGGTCGGCGCCGACTTCGGATGCTCGAACAGGGGCGCGGCCAGACGGCGCATGGCCGGCAGGGCGGCTGTGATCTTGGGATCGGCGATCGGACAGACCTGAATGTCCACCAGGTCCCAGGAATTGCGGATCTTGTAGCCCAGGCGCGCCTCGCCCTTCGCCCCCTGTCGGGCGTGCAGCGCCACCCGCCGGCGGCTGAACGGCGGCGAGGCGAAGATCGGCAGGACCTCGGTCTCGATATGCTGGCGCGCCAGGGTGCCGATCAGACGCTCGCGCTTCCAGGCGAGATAGGCGTCGGTGCGCCAGTGCTGCAGGGCGCAACCACCACAGAGGCCGAAGTGAGGGCACGGGGGCTCGACGCGCTCGGGGCTCGGCTCCAGGATTTCCAGGGTCTTGCGCCGCTCGCCGGTTCCGGCCACGCGGACCCGCTCTCCAGGCAGGGTGAAGGGCGCGAAGATGGGGCCAGGCGCCAGGCCATCGCCCTCCCCGCCCATCTCGGCGATCATCACCTCGGCCTCGGGGGCCGGCCCCGGCGGCGGGCGGGGGGCGGAACGGCGGACGGGCTTGGAACTTCGCATCCCCAGGCCCATTTCACATTTCGACGCCTGACGCCACGGCTGGCTCGTCGCAGGCCAGATGAACGAACATGAACGACCCGCTCAACGGCCGTTCAGGAAAGCGCCGCCATATTGGAGATCGACAAGGGCGAGCCTCACCCGCCGCCCACGATTTCCGCTCAAGGGAGAGCTACGATGTCCACCCGTTCCACCATCGCCAAGGGCGCCGTCGCCGCGGTTGCGGGCGTCGCCACTCTCGCCGCCGCTGCGGCCGCCCCGACCATGGCCTCGGCCCAGTCCTACGGCTATTACGGCCAGACCCAGGGCAACACCTATTACGATCCCTGCCGCCGCGATCAGACCAACCGCAGCACCGCCGGCGCCCTCATCGGCGGCGCGCTGGGCGCGGTGATCGGCTCCAACGCCGCGGCCGGCGGCGTGCGCACCGAAGGCGCTCTGCTGGGCGGGGCGCTCGGCGCTGCGGCGGGCGCTGCGGTCGGCAACCGGGCTGCGGCCTGTGCGCCGGGCTATGACAACCGCACGACCCAGAACAGCTACTACAACGACGGCCGCTACTACGATCAGAACCGCTACGGTCAGGGCTATGGCCAGTCCTATGGCTACAGCCAGCCCCAGTACCAGGGCGGCTACTATCAGAGCGGCGCAGCGCCCGGCTATTACGGCTCGACCTATGACAGCAACCGCTACGGCTACTCGTCATCCAGCTCCTACGGCCAGGCCTATGACCGCTACGGCCGCACCTATTCGGTGGCCCAGCAGCCCGGCGCCGATGGCTGCAGCATCGCCGAGAGCCCGATCTACATGCCCGACGGCTCCACCCAGAAGCGCTTCGTGCGCGTCTGCCGCGACAATTCGGGCCGCTATCAGGTCGTCGACTAAGACCTGAACAGGCTTGAGATCATAGGCCGTCCACCTTCGTGGTGGGCGGCCTTTTTCGTAGGTCAGGCCGCCTTGGTCGCCCAGACCAGGAACTCCACATTCCCATCGCCCCCGGTGATCGGGCTGGGGGCAGAGCCGTTCACGGTCCAGCCGGCAGCCGCCAGAAAGGCCTGGGCCTCCGCCAGGACGCGGCCGCGAGCGGCCTCGTCCTTGACCACGCCGCCCTTGCCCACCCCAGCCGGGCCGACCTCGAACTGGGGCTTGACCAGCACCACCAGGTCCGCGTCCGGCGCCGCCAGGGCCAGCGCCCTGGGCAGGGCCTTGGTCAGGCTGATGAAGCTGACATCGCAGACGACGAGATCCGGCGCAAAGCCGATGCGGGCCTCGTCCAGATTCCTAGCGTCGGTGGCTTCCAGGCTCAGGACCCGCGGATCGTTGGCGATCCTGGGATGCAGCTGGCCACGCCCCACATCGACCGCGCAGACACGGGCGGCCCCCCCGCTCAGGCAGACCTCGGTGAAGCCGCCGGTGGAGGCGCCGACGTCCAGGACGTGGCGCCCCTCGATCCTGATCGGCCAGACCTCTAAGGCGTGGGCGAGCTTCAGCGCCGCGCGGCCGACCCAAGGGTGGGCGGGTTCGGCGACGATCTCGATGTCTTCATCCAGCAGGTCGGCGGGACGGCGCACGGGCTCGCCGCCGGCCACGACCCGGCCCGCCTCGATGGCGGCCCGGGCCTTGGCGCGACTGTCGAACAGGCCGCGCTCGACCAGCAGCAGGTCGGCGCGCTTCCGGTTCATGGATCAGGCGTCAGCCGGTTCCTCGAACAGCTTCTTGAGCTCGTTCTTGAGGATTTTGCCGTTGGCGTTGCGCGGCAGGGTTTCGTGCCAGAACTTGACCGCGATTGGCACCTTGAAGGCCGCCAGGTGCTCGGCCACATGGGCCCGCAGCTCCTGCTCGGTGACTTCCGCGCCGGGCTTCAGGGTGACCACGGCGGCCGGCTCTTCGCCCAGGGTGCGGTGAGGCACGCCGACGATGGCGGCGTCCATGATCGCCGGATGGTCATAGAGGACGTTCTCGACCTCGACGCAGTAGATGTTCTCACCGCCGCGGATCAGCATGTCCTTGGCCCGGTCGATGATGAAGCAGAAGCCTTCCTCATCCAGCCGCGCCAGGTCGCCGGTGCGCACCCAGCCATCGACAAAGGTCTGGGCGGTGGCCTCGGGCTTGTTCCAGTAGCCCTTCACCACCATCGGCCCCTTGGCCCACAGTTCGCCCACGGCGCCGATCGGAAGCTCGGTCACCCCATCGGCGGGATCGACGATCTTGAGTTCGGCGACGGCGGCGGCCGGGCCGCAGCTGTCAGGGCGGTGCACATAGTCCTCGGCGCCATTGCTGGTCACCGTGGCGCAGGTCTCGGTCATGCCCCAGCCCTGGCCCGGCTGCGACTTGGGGAAGGTCTCGGACAGGCGACGCACCAGTTCCGGCGCCGAAGGGGCGCCGCCATAGGCCACCGATTCCAGGGACGAGAGGTCGTAGTTGGCCCGCGCCGGATGCTCGATCAGCTGCCAGGCGATGGTCGGCACGCCGCCGGCCGACTGGATCTTCTCCCGCTCGATCAGCTCGAAGGCGCGCACCGCGTCCCACTTGTGCATCATCACCAGCTTGGCGCCGCCGAACAGGCTGGGGTTCAGGACGGCGAAACAGCCGGTGACGTGGAAGAAGGGCACGGAGATCAGCGACGAGCGCTGCGGGCCGTCGGGGTCCGGGGCCGGCGGCATTTCGCCCCGTCGCAGGAAGCGCCGGGCACCCGCAGCGCCGGCCGTCAGGATGTTGGAGTTCACACCGCGATGGGTGCCGAGCGCGCCCTTGGGCTTACCGGTCGTGCCCGAGGTGTAGAAGATGGTGGCGTCGTCGTCCTGGTCGATCTCGACGTCCGGCAGGGCCAGGTCGGGCAGATCGCCCCAGCTGTTGGCGTCGCCCAGGACATCCTCAAGCTTGGTCACTTCCGGATGGGCGATCTCGTCGCTCTCGCGCGAGACATAGACGCGGACCAGATCCTTGCAGTTGGGCAGGTGTTCGGTCAGGCGCTCATAGCGCTCGGCGTCCAGCACCACGATCTTGGCGCCGGAATCGGTCAGGCCGTACTCCAGTTCCGGCCCGGTCCACCAGGCGTTCAGCGGCGTGACGATGGCGCCCAGCGAGGCGCCGGCATAGAAGGCCACCACCCATTCGGGCAGGTTGCGCATGACGATGGCGACCCGGTCGCCCTTGGTCACGCCCTGGCTGGCGAATTCCTTGGCCAGCGTCGCCACGGCGCGGTGGAAGGCCTCGAACGAGACGCGCTCGTCCTCATAGACCAGGAAGATGCGCTCGCCATGGGCGCGGCCGGCCTCGACCACGGACCGCAGGGACGGCGGCGAGTTCTTCCACGCCTTCATGGTCACGCCGCGGACGGTGACCTCTTCGATCTCCAGCGGGGAGCCCGGCGCGCCCAGCAGGGCGTGAGCGTCGGCGATGGACATGGCTGGCCAGCCGGGAGGCAGAGCGGCCTCGGTCATGGGCGTTCTCCTAATGCTTGCGCAGGGCTCAAATCGCCCCGCGTCGTCCTGGGTGAACAAGCATAACCTGCGGCCGGAGGCAAACATGTGTTCGTCACCTCTTCGCCCAACCTGCGGCTGCGGGCCGCAGGCGGCTGCAAGGGGTCCTTAATCCCGCCATACCACGTTGAAATCCAAGTATTTTGGAGCGTGGCCACATGGAATCCGCCATCGCCGCACGTCTGGCGGCGCTAAATCGGCTCGAAATCCTCGATTCGGCGCCCGAAGCCTCGTTCGACTCGCTGGTCGGCCTGACGGCTCAGATCTTCGACGCGCCCATGGCCGCCATCAGCCTGCTCGACGCCGATCGTCAGTGGTTCAAGGCCCGGGTGGGTCTGGATCTGTCTCAGACCGACATCTGTCTGTCCTTCTGCCTCCACGCGGTGGTCGCCGGGGAAAAGCTCATGGAGGTGCGCGACACCCGGCTGGATCCCCGCACGGCGGACAATCCGCTGGTCACCGGCGAGATGGGCCTTCGCTACTATGCCGGCGCCGTCATCCATGCGCCGACGGGCGAAGCGATCGGCGCCCTCTGCATTCTCGACACACGCCCTCGCCGACCCATGAGTGAGGCCCGGCGCACGCAGCTGCGCACCCTGGCCGACGGCGTGGAGGACGCCCTGCGCCTGCGCCTGGAGCTGACCCTGCATCGCGAGACCGAGGCCCGCCTGATCCAGAGCGAGGCGAGCTATCGCATGCTGTCGGATCACTGCCACGACATCCTGGTGCGCGCCGATCGCGATGGGCGGATTTCCTACGCCTCGCCCTCCACCCGGGCCCTGGGCTATGCGCCCGAAGAGGTGGTTGGCCGCTGCTTCACGGATTTCGTGGCGCCCCAGGACCGGGTGGCGGTCCTGGCCGCCCTCGCCCGACTGTTCGACAGCTCGCCGAGCGATGAGGTGATGCAGGCGCCCTACCCAGTCCTCACGAGCGCCGGAGATACGGTGTGGCTCGAAGGGGCCTCAAGCCTGGTGCGCGACAGCGAGGGTCGGGCCACAGAAGTGGTCAGCGTCTATCGCGACGTCACCGCCCAGCGCGCGCTCCAGAAGCGCCTGGAAGCCGCCGTCGAGGCCAAGGCGGCCTTTCTCGCCAATATGAGCCACGAGTTGCGCACGCCGCTCACCAGCATCCTGGGCTTTTCCGCCCTGCTGGCCAAGACGCCGGGCTTGCCGCACGCAGCCGGCGCCCATGTGACGCGGATCACCACGGCCGGAACAGCCCTGTTGGCGCTGATCAACGACATCCTCGACGTGTCAAAGCTGGAAGCCGGCCAGATCGAGCTGGAGCTTGAGACGACCCATATCCCGGCCCTGGCCGAAGAGGTGCGCGACATCCTCTCAGTCCAGGCTTCGGTGAAGGGCGTGGCGCTGCAGATCACCGACAATCTGCGCTGTCCCGACCGGCAGGTGGACAGCCTGCGTCTGCGCCAGGTGCTGCTCAATCTTGCCGGCAACGCGGTGAAGTTCACCGATCAGGGCGCGGTCTCCATCCGCCTTGCGGAGGTCGGCGACGAGGGAGATCGCCTGCGCATCGAGGTGATCGACAGCGGCCCGGGGATCGCCGACGCCCACCGCAAACGGCTGTTCCAGCGGTTCGTCCAGGCCGACTCCAGCGTCACGCGCAAGCATGGCGGTTCAGGTCTGGGCCTGGCCATTTCCCGGGAGCTGGTGGAATTGATGGGCGGCGAGATCGGAGCGGAGAACCGCGATCAACCTGGCGCCTGCTTCTGGGTCGAGATCCCCGCCCCCCAGGCGCCCCAGAAGGTCGCCCCGGCCGCGCCGCCACCGGTGGTCAGCCCGGCCTCGGGCCTCTCAGGCCGGGTGCTGATCGTCGATGATCACCCGATCAATCGCGAGCTGGTGCGCCTGTTCATCGGCTCGCCCAATGTCACCACGGTGGAGGCCGACAATGGCCAGATGGCCATTGATCGCGCCATGGCCGAGCCCTTCGACCTGATCCTGATGGACGTGAACATGCCGGTGATGGACGGCCTGGCGGCGACCAGCGCCATCCGCGCCAGCTGCCGGCTCAACGCCGAAACGCCCATCGTCGCCCTTACCGCCCAGACCGGGAGCGAGATCGAGGAGAAGTGCTTCGCCGCCGGCATGGACGCGGTGCTGGCCAAGCCAATCGCGCACCGCGACCTGCTGGCCCTGGCCGCTCAGGTCATGGGCCCCGCGACAAGGGCGAGGATCGCCGCCGCCTGACGGCCGCGACGATCTTGCGCCTCAGCCGACGCCAGCCAGGCGCTGCAGGGCGGCTTCGAGCTTGGCCTTGGCGGCCTCGGCCTCGGCCATCCGCTCGCGGTTCTCCTCGACCACCTCTTCCGGCGCCCGGGCCACGAAGTCGGGATTGCCCAGCTTCTTGGCGGTGTGCGCCACGTCGGAGGCCAGGGTGGCGATCTCCTTGGTCAGCCGCGCCCGCTCGGCCGCCAGATCGATGAACGCCGCCACCGGCAAGGCCAGGGTTGCGCCGTCCACGACAAAGGGGATGGCCCCATCAGGCGCACGGTCCACCATCTGGACGCTGGCCACCCGCAGGGTCTGGCAGATCACTGGCGCCGAGCGCTCCAGGACGTCCCGCTGGGCGGGGCTGGCCTCGATCACCAGCAGGTCGGGTCGGGCGCCCGGCGGCACGTTCAGCTCAGCGCGGACCGAGCGGCCCTCGCTGACCGCAGCGATGATCAGCCCGATCTCGGCCTCCGCGGCCCCGTCGATCAGGTCCTCGCCGAGGTCCGGCCAGCGCGCGGTCATCAGGAAGCCCTGATGCGGGCGCGCAGCGCCCTCGCCCGCAGTCTGCGCCCAGAGCTCTTCGGTGAGGAAGGGCATGATCGGGTGCAGCAGGGTCAGGATGACATCCAGGGCCCAGGCCGCCGTGGCCTGCGTCTCGGCCTTGGCCGCGGCGTCCTCGCCGTTCAGCAGCGGCTTGGCGAGCTCCACATACCAGTCGCAATAGACGTTCCAGATGAAGCGGTAGAGCAGGCTCGCGGCCTCATCGAAGCCGCAGCCGTCCAGGGCCTGGGTCACCGCCTGGCTGGTGCGGGCGGCCTCTCCGACGATCCAGCGGTTCAGCGGAACCTGAAGGGCGGCGGGATCGAAGCCCTCGGCCCGGGCGCAGCCGTTCATCTGGCAAAAGCGCGTGGCGTTCCACAGCTTGGTGCCGAAATTCCGATAACCTTCAATGCGCTGGCGCGAGAGCTTGATGTCGCGGGCCTGGCCGGACATGGCCGTCAGCGTAAAGCGCAGGGCGTCGGCGCCGAACTCGTCCACCAGCTCCAGGGGGTCCAGGACGTTGCCCTTGGACTTGGACATCTTCTTGCCCTCGGCGTCGCGGACCAAGGCGTTGATGAAGACCCGCTTGAAGGGGACTTCGCCGGTGAAGTGGATCCCCTGCATCATCATCCGGGCGACCCAGAAGAAGATGATGTCGAAGCCGGTGATCAGGGTGTGGGTCGGATAGAAGCGCGCCAGGTCGCTGGTCTTGTCCGGCCAGCCCATGGTCGAGAAGGGCCACAGGCCCGAGGAGAACCAGGTGTCGAGGACGTCCTCATCCTGGACCAGGGCTTCGTCACGGCCATAGTGCTCGCGGGCGGCGGCCTTGGCCTCGTCCTCGGTCTCGGCCACGAAGGCCTTCCCGTCCGGCCCGTACCAGGCCGGAATGCGGTGGCCCCACCAGAGCTGGCGGGAGATGCACCAGGGCTGGATGTTCCGCATCCATTCGAAATAGGTCTTGTCCCAGTTGCGGGGCTCGAAGACCGTGCGTCCCTCCTCCACCGCCTTGATGGCGGGGCCGGCCAGGGTCTTGGCGTCGACGTACCACTGGTCGGTCAGATAGGGCTCGACCACGACGCCGGAGCGGTCGCCGTGCGGGACCACATGGCGGGTCTTCTCGATCTCGCGCAGCAGACCGAGCGCCTCGAATTCCTCGACCACCTTCTTACGGGCGGCGAACCGGTCCAGACCGCGATAGGCCTCCGGCGCGCTCTCGTTGATCCGCGCATAATCATCGAAGACGTTGATGACCGGCAGGTTGTGGCGCTTGCCCACCTGGAAGTCGTTGAAGTCGTGGGCGGGCGTGATCTTCACCGCGCCGGAGCCCTTTTCCGGGTCGGGATATTCGTCGGCGATGATCGGGATCGGCCGGCCCACGATCGGCAGGCGAACCGCCTTGCCCACCAGGTGCTTGTAGCGCTCGTCGTCGGGATGGACCGCCACGGCGGTGTCGCCGAGCATGGTCTCGGGCCGGGTGGTGGCCACGACGATCTCGCCGGAGCCATCCTCCAGCGGATAGGCGAAGTGCCAATAGGCGCCGTCGACCTCGCGCTGCTCGACCTCGATGTCGGAGATGGCGGTCTGGAAATGGGGGTCCCAGTTCACCAGCCGCTTGTCGCGATAGATCAGGCCTTCCTTATGGAGCTGGACGAACACCTTGCGGACGGCGGCCGACAGCCCCTCGTCCAGGGTGAAGCGCTCGCGGCTCCAGTCGCAGGAGGCGCCCAGGCGGCGCAGCTGGTTGACGATGGTCCCGCCGGACTTGGCCTTCCATTCCCAGATTTTCTCGACGAACGCCTCGCGGCCCATGTCGCGGCGGCTGATGTTTCCGGCCTCGGCCAGCTGGCGCTCGACAATGTTCTGGGTGGCGATGCCCGCATGGTCGGTGCCCGGCAGCCACAGGGCGGCCTTGCCCCGCATCCGCTCAAACCGGATCAGCACATCCTGAAGCGTGTTGTTCAGCGCATGGCCGATGTGCAGGGAGCCAGTCACGTTCGGCGGCGGGATGACGATGGAGAACGGCTCGGCGTTCGGATCGTCGGTGGGGGCGAAGGCGCCCGACTGCTCCCAGGCCTCATACAGGCGGGGTTCGGCGGTCTTGGGATCGAAGGTTTTTTCAAGCATGGCGGATCAGGGGGTCCATACAGGCCCGCGCAATTGCGCGAAAGCCGGATGCTGCGCCGAAACGAACGAACCCGCCCTGTGGGGCGGGTTCGGCGACTCACACGTCCTTGAGGGCGTGAGAGACAGATAGACTAGCGTACGCGCCCGCGGGCGATGCGTTCGACCTCTTCGCGGACCGAGGCCTCGACGATCTGCGGAAGGTTGTCGTCCAGCCACTGCTTGAGCAGCGGGCGGAGCATCTCGCGGACCACGTCTTCCAGGGTGCGGTCGGTGTGCGGCATGCCGATCGCCGCCGACAGCTGACCGAAGGCCGAGGCCGCGGCCGTCGCCGCCGTCTGGCTCAGCAGGCCCTCGTCTGAGGACGGCTCCGAATAGGACCGTTCCGGCTCGGACGCCGGCGGGGCCGAATAGGCTGCCGATTCCGGCTCAGCGGCGGCGGGCGCGGTCGTCGGGCTGTAGACATCGAGATCGCCGACCTGATCGACACGCTCGGTCAGCTCCAGAGGCTCGTCCTCTTCCTCGGCGGCCGGCGGCTCATAGGCGGGCGCAGGCGGCGCCTCGGGCTCGGGCTCAGGCGTATAGGCCGGAGCCTCGGCGGCGGCCTCCTCGGCGGGGGCTTCGCCCTCATCGGCCTTCGCCTCGTCCGCAGGCGCGTCGTCCTCCGAAATGATGCGGCGAATGGAGGCGAGAATCTCCTCCATCGTCGGTTCTTGGGAGGTCTGATCGGACATGTGGCCGCCGTTATGACTTCAGGTGAGAATCCGAGCGCCAGCCTAGGCGCGATAGACCGATCCTGCAATTTTCCCCTGTCGGCGCAAGGCGCTTATCGCCTCGCGCGAAGGGCGAAAGGCAAAAGCCTAGTTGGCCGTGGCCATCGGGGTGTCCCGGGGCAACTCCTCGGTCACCGGCACGAAGGCCGAATCCACCAGGGCGATGGGCTCTTCCCAGGGCGTCCAGCCCCAGGTGAAGCGCAGGTCGCGGGAATTGGCCTGGGCGTCATAGCGATCCACGTCGGGGATCAGGTTGGCCGCATCCAGGCGGCCGACGGCCGACAGCACCGAGGCGGCGGCCACGTATTCGTCGCGGCGGGCGGAGATCTGCGCCAGTTCGGCGGCGCGCAGCTCCTGTTCGGCGTTCAGGACGTCGATGGTGGTGCGCAGGCCGACCTGTTGCTCCTGGCGCACGCCCTCGGCGGCGATCCGCGCGGCGCGGACCTGCTCGTCGGTAGAGCCGATATTGGCCCGGGCGGCCAGCAGCTGACTCCAGGCCTGGGTCACGTTCTGCAGCGCCGTGCGGCGCGCCTGCTCGACGGCGAGTTCGCTGGCCGTCTCCCGGGCGCGGGCGGCGCGGACACGGGAATTGGTCAGGCCGCCGGTGAACAGCGGCACGGTGAGCGTCGCCCGGCCGGTGATGTTGCGCGAATAGTCCGAGGGCTCGAAGGGCTCGGCCAGACCGCTCCAGCCAAGGCTGGCGTTCAACCCGACATTGGGCATGCGCTCGGCCCGGGCGCCGGCGACGCGGGCCTCGGCCGCCTGAGCATTGTACATGGCCTGCCGCACCTGGGGGTTATTGATCGCGGCGGCTTCGAAAGCGGCCTCGACCGATGGCGGCAGGATGGGGGCCAGCGGCGGCTCGGGCTCCAGATCGCCGGGGTTCTGGCCGACGATAGAGGCATAGGAGGCGCGGCTGATGGCCAGCTGGGCCTCGGCCGAGCGCATCTGCGCCTCGGCGGCGGCCAGGCGGGCCTGGGACTGGGCGACGTCGGTGCGGGTGATCTCGCCGACCTCGAACCGGGCGTCGGATTCTTCAAGCTGGCGGCTCAGCACCTGGACGTTGTCCTGGCGGATGCGCAAAGCCTCGATGTCGCGGCGCACATCCACATAGGCGACGATCACGCCCCCCAGGACCTCGGCCTCGATGCGACGCAGGTTTTCCTGGCCGGCCAGGACGTCGGCCTGGGCCGCCGAGACGGCCGAGGCCACGCGGCCGCCGGTCCAGATCGGTTGGCTCAGATTGAAGGTGGCTGCGGCCGCATTCCGCTCGACGATCCCGCTGCCCGCGGCGGTGTCGGGAATGCCGTCGCCGTTCGAGTCCACCAGGGTCGCGCCGGACTGCTGAGGCGTGCGCGTCTCGGTGTACTGTCCGCTGGCCGAGGCGCTGAGGCTCGGCCGCCAGCCGGAGCGCGCCTGCACCGTGCTCTCGTCCAGGGCCCGCAGCGTCGCGCGTTGGGCCTGGAGGGTCGGATTGGTCTGGTAGGCCAGCGCGATGGCGTCGGCCAGGGACTCGGCGGCCACCGGAGATCCGAAAGCCAGACCAGCGCTGAACACGGCGGCCAGCAGGCCTGCACGACGGCTGATGAACATGCGTAATCCCCGACGACGACGAGACAGATGACCCTATATGACCGGCTGTCTCCAACTCGACCAGGGGTCCTAACCTTAAGCTTTTTTCACGCCCGGCTTTCTGGTGTGTTTCAGCACGCCCTAGAAAGCAAAACCTTGCTCAGGCTCAAAGCCGGCCAGATGACGGGGCGTGGCGTCGAATATCTGGCGACGGGCCAGACCGGTCTCGGTGCGGGCATAGATCGTCGCCTTGCCCACCGGGCCGGCGCGCTCGATCACCGCCAGACGGCCGCCGGGCGCCAGGGCCGCGGTCCAGCTCTCCGGCGCGCGGGCCACGGCGCCCTCGCAGATCATCACATCGAATTCGCCGGCCGGCAGGGTCTTCAGGTCATCCCCGTCCAGGCGGCTCACCTTCAGGCCCGCATGCTCCAGCACCGCAGCGCCATAGGGGGCGGCGATGGCCAGGGCGCGCTCGCCCGGCTGAATCGCCAGGGCGTGCAGCAGCTTGCCCACGTCCCGCGGCGCCAGCATCCAGCGGCCGGGCACATACTCCACCTCGGCGTCGGCATAGGCCAGATAGGCCTTGCCCGGCGGGATGAGGCTTTCGCGGGGGATGACGCGCATGGCGTCCTGCACCCGCACGTCGGTCACATCATTGGTCCGGACCTGACTGTCGACCATGTTCAGGCGGGCGGCGGAGAAGTCGACCATGTGACCTCGACGGTATTCCTGTGAAGCGCGCTTATAGGTCCGCCCTGGAGCCGAGCGCAATCGCCCGCTGCAAGAGAGATTGCCGCGGGCGGGCGGTTCTGTTAGCGATCCGCCTCCGCTCAAGGCGACGCACCCTTTCAAAGGGGCGTCGGCGCAGGATGGCCTGGTGGCGGAGTGGTTACGCAGCGGACTGCAAATCCGTGCACCCCGGTTCGATTCCGGGCCAGGCCTCCATTCTTCGCAGACGCCGATGCGACCGAACCGCCGGGGCGAATCGGCTATTCGGCGCATCCCTTCAGATCCATGGACCCGCACCCGATGAGCTCGGCCGACAACGACTTCGTCTATGACGAGACCACCGGCGAATGGGTGAGCGCCGGCGAGGCGGCGGCCAATGCGGCCGCGGCCGGCCAGGTGGAGGTTCGCGATTCGGTGGGAAACCTGCTGGCCGATGGCGACAGCGTGACCCTGGTCAAGGACCTGAAGGTCAAGGGCGCCGGCCAGACCCTCAAGCGCGGCACGGTGATCAGGTCGATCCGGCTGACCGGGGACGACCAGGAGATCGACTGTCGCTACGAGGGCATCAAGGGCTTGGTGCTGCGGGCCGAGTTCGTGCGCAAGAGCTAGGGCGAGTCGCCCCTCCGCCGAGGCGGAGGGGCCAGATCGAAACCTAGTCGGTTTCGGCCCAGGTGGCGCCGGTGGCGCGGTTATAGAAGATCGACACCGTGGAGATGGTGCAGAGGTCCAGGCGCGACCAGACGGCCTCTTCGCCGTCGTCATAGATGACCTTGAGGTCGAAGCTGCAGGCGAGATCGGAAGAGCACACGTCTGAACTCCAGTCACGTCGTAATCTCGTATGCCGTCTTCTGCTTGAAAAAACAAATCACCGCACCCAC
>CALEOQ010000215.1 GCA_937910255.1 uncultured Caulobacteraceae bacterium
GACGTGTGTGGCTGCATCGGGAGACGGGATACGAGATTACGACGGGACCGGAGTTCAGACGTGTGCTTTTTTTTTTTCAAGCAGAAGACGGCATACGAGATTACGACGTGACTGGAGTTCAGACGTGTGCTCTTCCGATCTGCTTCGACCTGCCGTCCTGCGGCCTGGCGGCCGGGCGGCGCGTCTTGACCCTGGAGCAGGTCGCCTTCAGCCTGCCCGATGGACGTCGGCTGTTCGAGGACCTGTCCCTGGAGATGGTCGGACCTGAGCGTGTCGCCATCGCCGGCCCCAACGGCGCGGGCAAGACCACCCTCCTGCGCCTGGCCGCCGGCGAGATCACCCCGCAGGCCGGCGCGGCGCGCGCGTGGGTTCCAACCGCCGTCTTCGACCAGCAGACCGCCATGCTGCGGCCGCAGGAGACGCTGCGGGAAGCCTTCCTGCGCCTGAACCCGGACGCCGACGTCAACGCCGCGCACGCCGCGCTGGCCCGTTTCCTGTTCCGCAACACCGCCGCTGAACGGCGGGTGGACAGTCTCAGCGGTGGCGAGCGGCTGCGCGCGGCTCTGGCCTGCGTGCTGATGGCCAAGACCCCGCCGCAGCTGCTGATCTTGGACGAGCCCAGCAACCACCTCGACCTCGACTCCCTGGCCGCGGTCGAGGTGGCGCTGCGGGACTATGACGGGGCGCTCCTCATGGTCAGCCACGACCGCGATTTCCTCGCAGCCGTCGGCGTCGAACGGGAGATCCGCCTCAATCCCGGCTGACGACCCGGAAGACGCCGTTGGCCCGCGCGCACGGCTTGCCGTCAGCCGTGACGAAGGCCTGGGCGAAGCAGAGGGTCGAGCCGAGCTTCACGAAGTCGGTCTCGAACGCCAGCCATTGGCCCATCTGCGCGGTCGCCAGGAAGTCCAGGTTGAGGTTCACCGTCACCAGGGACCGGTCGCCGCCGAGCCGATGGGCGCAGGTCAGGCCCATGGCGTTGTCGGCCAGGGCCATCTGGAGACCGCCATGGACGAACCCTCGACCATTGGCATGGGCCGGACCGGCGTGAAGCCCCAGGATGACGGCGGTGTCGGTCCTTCGGACAAACAGGGGCTCCCAGGGCTCGGTCAGCGGGCTCCGTCGGTCATGCGGAACGAAGCCCTCGGGCGGGGCATGTGCGGTGTCCATGGCGAAACCTCACGCGGCCAGCTTGGCGAGGTTCTCCAGGGTGAGCACGCAGGCCTCGGCGGCCTCGGCGCCCTTCTTCCGGAAGTGGGCGTGGAAGAAGTCGTGATGCGCCGCGTGCTCATGGAAGTGGTGCGGGGTCAGCACCACCGAGAAGACCGGCGTCTGGGTGGCGAGCTGGACCTGCATCAGGGCGGCGACCACGGTCTGGGCCACGAAGTCGTGCCGGTAGATGCCGCCGTCGATCACGAAGGCCGCGCCCACCACGGCGGCGTAGCGGCCGGTATGGATGAGGCTCTGGGCGTGCAGCGGGATCTCGAAGGCGCCGGGGACTTCGAAGCGGTCGATGCGGTCGGGGCCAAAGCCCCGCTCGGCCATGGCGTCGGTGAAGCCGGTATGGGCTTCATCGACGATGTCGCGATGCCAGAGGGACTGGACAAAGGCGATGCGTCCGGCGCGGTAGGCGCCATTGGCGGTGGGAAGTTCATAGGCGGCTTGGGTCATGGTCGTTTCCCTGACGGGTGGATGAACCACGACTCAGGGGCGCGCTGGACGGACCATGCGGGCGCGCGCGCCCTCAAGGTGTCGCCCAACGGTTCTCATAACCGGACTCTAACCGTCGGCCCCGGGATCACACCGGGTCTGCTCGTCCCTGGCGGCGGTGAGGCCGACAGGCGCCCGCGGGCTCGTCCGGATCCTTGCAGACCCGGCATTACCGCCGGTGGGGAATTACACCCCGCCCTGAGAACGTAGATCGCCGGAACCCCCGGCGACGGCACCAGACTAGCCGCATATCTAGGCGCCGAACAAGCGTTTGGATCAGGCCCGCTTGTTCAGGGTGATGGCGGTGGCGGTGTTGTTGGTGGTCTGGCTGGAGCGGGGACCATAGCCCACGGCCTGGCCGCGCTGGGCTGTGACCTCGTCGGCGATGGCCTTGACCAGGCCCTCGGTGATCGTGCGGGCCGCCTCAATGGCCCGGCCCTGGCGAGCGAGCACGGCGTCGAAGGCCTCGGTGGCGCGGACCAGGCGGGCGCGCTGGGCCAGGGGCGCCGACGCCACCAGGGTCGGATCTGCTCGCACCCGGGCGGATTCGTGGCGGTAGAGATTGGCCAGCCGGGTAGTCTCCTCCAGCTGGGCGGCGGCGTGATGCGGGCGGCCTTCCTCGAAGGCCTGGGCGCTCTGGGCCACCAGTTCGGTCAGGCGGTCGGTCAGCATGACGAGTTGTTCGACGCGGTCCTGCGCGTCCGTCGCGGCGATCGCCATGGCGGCTACTCCTCCAGGCCTTGAAGCTTCAACATTTCGCGGGCCACCGTGTCGGCCAGGCCGATCCCGCCACTCTTGGTGGTCTCCTTGGCGAAGGCCTCGGTGAGGAAGGATCGGAACTGGTTTTCCGCCTGGCCGCCGCCGAACGGCGCCGAAACCTCGGTGGCGGTGAACATCTGCTGCATCATGATCGAGAGAAAGGCGGCCTCGAAGTCGCTGGCGGTCTTCTCGATCTGGCCCCGCTTGGCGAGCTCAGCGGTGTTGGCGGCGCCCTCGGCGGCCTGCGGGGCGGGGGTGATGGCGGAGATCAGGGAGAGGGCGCTCATCACATCACCTCGATGTCGGCCTGCAGGGCCCCGGCGGCCTTGATGGTCTGCAGGATGGAGATCATGTCCCGCGGCGTGACGCCCAGCGCATTGAGGCCGGCGACCAGATCCGACAGCGAGGCGCCGCTGCGGACGGTCAGGAACTGCTTGCCCCTCTCTTCCTCCACATCGACCTGGGTCTGGGGCACGACGACCGTCTCGCCCTGGCTGAACGGCGCCGGCTGGACGACGGCGGGGAATTCCTGGACGCGGATGGTCAGGTTGCCCTGGGCGATGGCCACGGTGGAGACGCGGACGGCCTCGCCCATGACGATGACGCCGGACACCTCGTCAATGACCACCTTGGCCGGGGTGTCGGGATTGACCGAGATGTTCTCGATCTGCGCCATGAAGGCGGTCATGTCGTGGCCGGCCGGCGGGCGCACCGCGACGATGGTCGGGTTCTGGGCGTAGGCCGTGCCGGGGAACTGGCGGTTCACCGCCTCGGCGATCCGGCGCGAGGTGGTGAAGTCGGGATTGCGCAGGGTCATGCGCATCTGGCCCATGGAGGCGAGCTGGAAGCCGAGCTCCCGCTCCACCAGGGCGCCCCCGGCGATGCGGCCGGCGGTCGGCACGCCCTTGGAGATCGAGGAGCCCGAGGCGCCGCCGGCCGAGATCGATCCGGTCTGGACCGTGCCTTGCGCCACCGCATAGGCCTCGCCATCGGCGCCCATCAGCGGCGTCACCAGCAGGGTGCCGCCCTGCAGGCTCTTGGCGTCGCCCATGGCCGAGACCGTGGCGTCCACCGGCGAGCCGGCCGCGGCGAAGGCCGGCAAGCGGGCGGTGACCATGACGGCGGCCACATTCTTGGTGTTGATATTGGCGTCGCGGGTGTTGACGCCCATCCGCTCCAGCATCCCCTCCAGGCTCTGGCGGGTGAAGGGGGCGTTGCGCAGGGAGTCGCCGGTGCCGTTCAGGCCGACGACGATGCCGTAGCCCACCAGCATGTTGTCGCGCACGCCTTCGAACTCGACGATGTCCTTGATGCGGGACGCCGACAGGGCGGGGCTGGCCGCCAGGCTGGCGGCGATCAGGATGGCGCTGAACAAGCGGAACGGGTGGGACATGGAGTCTCGCCGGGCATGAGGAACCTGGACCTGCCCTTGCGACGACCATGCCAGATGGGAGCGCCTGAAAAGTCTAACAATTACAGTTAATGGTCGCAGGTCCGGCCTGACGGCGAGGCGGCAAGCTGCAGAAATTGCCCGGCATTAACCATACCCTAAGGCCGCCGGCCCAAGGTCTGGCTTGAGTTCATTCTGCGTGATGTGGGTCGCATGAAAGTCAGTGGTGCAGGCGGCGCAGGGGGCGCTTCAGGTCCGGGTCGGGCCCGGGGCGCGCAGGGGGGCGAGGGGTTCAAGCTGCCGTCCGCGGGCGGCGCAGCCTCGGCGGCCGCTGCCGGGCCGACCACCGGGGCTTCGGCCTTGGGCGGAGTCGGGGCTCTGCTCGCCCTGCAGGAGACGGGGGGGCCGCTCGAGCGCAAGCGCCGCGCTGTCAGGCGCGCAGGACGCATCCTCGATGTCCTGGAGGAGGTGAAGATCGCCCTGGTGGGCGGCGACCTCTCCATGAGTCAGCTGGAGCGCCTGGGCCGCGCGGTCCGCGAAGAGCGTGACCAGACCGAGGATGCCGCTCTGGAAGGCGTTCTCAACGAGATCGAGACGCGGGCGGCCGTGGAACTGGCCAAACTTGAGATGGCTCGTTCTGCTGCTCTTCCAGCGCGAAGTGAGTCGCGTTGAATGTCGCGGGAGTTCTGCTATATAGCCGCCTCCCAAGTTCCGGGGATACGTCCAGGGGCGTGAGGTATCGATTATGTCGACCACTGTCTTGGCTAAAGAAGACTCCTATCGTCCGTCTGAGGACGAAGAGTTCATGAACGACCGTCAGGTCGAGTACTTCCGACAAAAGTTGAATGACTGGAAGGAAGAGATTCTCCGTGAATCTCGCGAAACTCTTTCGCACCTCCAGAATGAAACAGAAAATCTGCCGGATGATATTGATCGCGCCTGGTCGGCCACCGATCGTGCGCTTGAATTGCGTACCCGTGATCGCCAGCGAAAGCTGATCTCCAAGATCGACGAGGCCCTGCGCCGGATCGAGGACGGGAGCTACGGCTACTGCGAAGAGACCGGCGAGCCCATCGGCCTGGCCCGGCTGGAAGCGCGCCCGATCGCCACCCTCAGCCTGGAAGCCCAGGAACGCCACGAGCGCCGCGAGCGCGTCCATCGCGACGACTGAGGCCGTCGGCCTCTCGCGGCGCCTGGGCGTCGAGCCGAACCCTAGCGGCGCTTCAGGTGATTTGCGTCGCCGTGCGCGGGGCCTCGTCGTCGTCGCCGGCGGCCAGCCGCGCCTGCACCAGGGGCAGGATGTCCTCCACCCGGGTCGCCACGGCCCAGCTGTCCATGAAGTCCGGCGGCGTGAGGCGCGCGTCCACCGTGTGCTGCAGCAGCTGGAACAGCGGCTCCCAGAACCCGTCGGGGCTGTAGAAGACCACCGGCTTGCGATGCAGGTCCAGGCGGCGCCAGGACAGCAGCTCGATGATCTCCTCGAGGGTGCCGATACCGCCGGGCAGGACCACGAAGCCGTCGGAGCGCTCGAACATGATCTGCTTCCGCTCATGCATGGAGCGGACGACAATGGTCTCGACCACGTCCAGGGCCCGCTCGCGGCTGGTCAGGAACTGCGGGATGATCCCCAGCACGTCCCCGCCGGCCTCATGGGCGGCCCGGGCGCAGGCGCCCATCAGCCCCACGCCGCCGCCGCCATAGACCAGGCGGAGTTTGGCCGCCGCCAGGGCGCGGCCGAAGTCGGCGGCGTCGGTCAGCAGGCTCGGCTCCGCGGCGTCCGAAGAGCCGCAGAAGACGCAGACGGACTCGATGCGATCGGGCGAAGCGCCCATAGGATGTGTGCCTCCGGGAGAATGACAGGCTCGCCAAGCGAGTCGGGAATCCGAGTAGCTAGGCTCTGACATGATGCGATTCAAGGAAACCCCGCCCGTCGCGGCCGTGACGACCTTGGTGTTGGCCCTGGTCCTGGCGGGCTGCGGCGAGGCCCAGGTGAATCCCGCCGCCGGGCTCAACCGCGAACCCCAGGCCCCGGCCACCTATACCGCCCCGCCCCGGGGGACCGGCGTGATCCGGGAGGGGGCGGGCCGGGTGCTGATCGGCCGGGCCGCGCCTTCGGCCCGCGTGCGGCTGGCCACCCCTGAGGGCGAGGTGCGGATGACGGAGGCTGATGCGCAAGGCGCCTGGCGGATCGGGCTGCCGCTGGCCGAGGCGCCGAAGATCTTTGGCCTTTCCATGATGCTGGACGACCGCACCGTCCAGGCGGAGGGCTATCAACTGGTCCTGCCGGATGATCGCCTGGTGCTGCTGCGGGCTGGCGCCGGCGCCGTCGTGTCGCCGGTTCCGTCGGGCGGGGCCGAAGGTCCAGCCGCGCCGCGCCTGCTGGCCTTCGATTTCGACGAGGAGGGCGGCGCGGTGGTGTCTGGCCATGCGACGCCGGAGATCGCCCTGTCGATCCGTATCGACGGCCGGCCCGTGTCCACCGATGGCGCCACCGACGCCGAGGGGCGGTTCAGCCTGCCGTTCGGCGCGCCGGTGCCGCCGGGACCGCATCGCATCGACGTCATGGGCGAACAGCTCGTCCTCACCGCCCAGGTGGACGCCACGCCCGCCGCGCCGCCGGAGAGCGGGGCCTTCACCGCGCGCGCCACGTCATCTGGCCTTCGCATTGATTGGCTAACCCCCGGCGGCGGCGTCCAGTCGACCCTGCTGCTCGATTGATCGGAGGATTGGCTTGAACCCGCCAGGATTGGCCCGGGGCCGCAACAGCGGCGACCTGGCGCTTGCGCCGGATTTCCGGTTCTGGCCGGCCATGGCCGACCTCGGCCGGCTGGTCATGCGATCCGGCGCGCCGCAGCTCCGTCTGCGCCTGACCGCCGCCGTCGTGCTGGTGCTGATCGGCAAGCTGGCCGCGGTGATCTCGCCGGTGATGCTGGGGGAGGCGATCAATACCCTGACGGTCCCCGGCGGGCTGGTGGTGATCGGCGGCGGCTTCGTCGCCCTGGCCCTGGCCTTTGCGGGCCTGCGCCTGCTGTCGGCCTGCGCCCCCTTCGCCCGCGATGCGGTGTTCACGGCCGTCTCCCAGTCGACCATGGCCCGGGCCGCCGTTGAGGGGTTTGGCCATGCGGTCTCCCTGTCCCTGGACTTCCACCAGAGCAAGCAGACCGGGACCCTGGCCCGGGTGATCGAGCGCGGCGCGCGTTCCACCGACTTCCTGATCCGCAGCGTGGTGTTCAATCTCGGCCCCACGGCGGTGGAGCTGTTGCTGGCCATGGGGGTGATGGTGGTGAGGCTGGACTGGCGGTTCGCCGCCACCGCCCTGCTGACCGTGGTCGTCTACGCCATCGTCACCTTCAAGATCACCGACTGGCGCCTGTCCCACCGCCGGGAGCTCAACGAGGCCGACGCGCGCGCGGCCGGCCTGTCGGTGGACGCCCTGATCAACTTCGAAACCGTGAAGACCTTCGGCGCCGAAACCCGCGCCGTGGGCGCCTACGGCCAGGCGCTGGACACCTATGTGGGCGCAGCGGTGAAGGCCAACACCTCACTCTCCCTGCTGAACGGCGCCCAGGCGGTGATCCTCAATCTCGGCCTGGCGGTGATGACCGTGCTGGCCGGCATGGAGGTGGCGGCCGGGAGCATGCAGATCGGCGACGTGACCATGGCCATCCTGCTGCTGATCGGCATCTATGCGCCGCTCAACATGCTGGGCTTCAACTATCGCGAAATCCGCCAGGCCTTCATCGACATGGAGCAGCTGGTGGCCCTGACCGGCCGGGCGCCGGACATCATCGACGCCGCCGACGCTCAAGCCCTGCCGCCGGCCTCACCGCAGGGCGCGCGGCTGGAGTTCCGCGATGTGGCCTTCCGCCACGACGCCCGCAGCCAGGGCCTGCTGGATGTCAGCTTCGTGGCCGAGCCGGGGACCACGGTGGCCCTTGTCGGGCCGTCGGGGGCGGGCAAGACCACAGCCGTGCGGCTGGCCCTGCGCCTGATCGATCCCCAGGGCGGCGCGGTGCTGCTGGACGGTGTCGATCTTCGCCAGGTCCGTCAGTCGGCCCTGCGCCGCGCCGTGGCCCTGGTGCCGCAGGACGTGGCCCTGTTCAACGACAGCCTGCGGGCCAACATCGCCTTCGCCCGCCCCGAGGCCAGCGCCGCCGACATCCAGGCCGCGGCGGAGGCCGCCGAGCTGGGCGCCTTTATCGAAGGCCTGCCCGAGGGCCTCGACACCATGGTCGGCGAGCGGGGGCTGAAGCTGTCGGGGGGCGAGCGCCAGCGGGTCGGCATCGCCCGCGCCCTGCTGGCCGACCCCCGCCTGCTGATCCTGGACGAGGCCACCAGCGCCCTGGACGGGCGCACCGAGGAGGCGATCCAGGCGACCCTGCGCAAGGTCCGCACCGGACGGACCACCCTGGTGGTGGCCCATCGGCTCTCGACCATTGTCGACGCCGACCTGATCGTCGTGCTGCGCCGGGGCCGGGTCGTCGAGCACGGGACCCATGACAGCCTGCTGGCCTCGGCCGGAGAATACGCCGCCCTGTGGCGGCGCCAGACCCGTCAGCGCTGAAGCCTATTCGGCCGCCCGGGGCAGGGCCTCGTCATTGGCGGCGCGGCCTTCCCTGGGGCGCAGGCCCAGCCGGCGACGACCCCAGTTCCCAACCCTGCGCAGGCGTTCGGCATAGACCTTGGGGGCGGCCAGCATGACCGGGGTCAGGACCAGGGTGAGCAGGGTGGCGAAGGACAGGCCCCAGACCACCGCGGCCGACAGCTGGACCCACCATTCCGAACCCGGCGCCCGATACTCGATATGGCCGACCCGGAAGTTGGGGTGCAGCTGGAACATCAGGGGCAACAGGCCGACCACCGTCACCACCGTGGTCAGGATCACCGGGCGGAACCGCTGGGTGGCGGCCCGCACGGCGGCGTCATCGGCCGGATAGCCCGAGCGACGGAGCTGGTAGTAGGTGTCCACCAGCACGATGTTGTGGCCCACCACGACGCCGGCCAGGGCGACGATGCCGGTGCCCAGCATGATCACCGACACGTAGTTGAATGTGCCCAGGAAGTTGATCTGCACCCCCAGCAGCACGCCCACGGTCGAGAGCGCCACCGCCGACAGGGTCACCACCACGCCGTAGAAGCTGTTGAACTGCCAAAGCAGGATCACCCCCATCAGGAACAGGGAGACGGCCATGGCGACCATGAAGAACTGGGCCGCCTCCTGGCCCTCCTCGTCGGCGCCGGTGAACTTCCAGCGCACCTGATCATCGATATAGGCCTCTTCCAGCCAGGGGCGCAGCTCGGCGATCTTCTGGTTGGCGGCGACGCCGTCGACGGCGTTGGCCTGAACGATGACCAGCCGCTCTCCGTCCCGCCGCTGGATGGTGGTCACCTGCTGGGCGGGCGCCTGGCGGATGAAGTAGCTGGCCGGCACGGGACCCAGGGCGGTGGAGATCTTCAAGTCGTCGAAGGCGGCCATGTTGCGGGCCTCCGGCGGGAAGCGGACCCGTATGTCCAGCTCGTCCTCGGCGTCGTCCGGGCGGAAGCGACCCACCAGGACGCCGGTGGTGATGAACTGGATGGCCTGGCCGACCGACAGCACGTCGACCCCATAGCGGCCGGCGGCCTGGCGATCGACCGCCAGGTTCAGCTCGATCCCCGGCGAGGTGCGGTTGTCCTCCAGCTCGAACAGTTGCGGGTCCGACGCCAGGCGCGCGCGGACCAGATCGGCGGCGGCGTTCAGCGCCTCGGGGTTCTGGCCGCGCAGTTCGACCTGGACGTCCTTGCCGGTGGGCGGCCCACCCTGGGGCTCGCGCACCTCGATCTGCACGCCCGGCAGGTCGGTCAGGCGGGTGCGGATGTCGTTCACAATGTCCGCGCCGCGGAGATCCAGGGCGAGGCGTTCCTCGAAATCGACCAGGTCCACCTGCAGACGGCCGACCGTGTCGTTGGGCGGGCCGCCGCCGCCGCCGCCGGGGCTGGTGGCGCCGGAGCGGGTGTAGATGGAATTGACGCCGGGCACGTCCAGCAGACGGGCCTCCACCTGACGGACCAGCACGTCATGGGCCTCGGGCGACAGGTTGCCTCGGGCCTTCACATAGACCTGCGCCCATTCCGGATCTTCCTCGAGGAAGAACTCGGTGCGGTGCGGGGTCATGGCGAACCAGACCACGATGGCCGCGACAATCAGGAAGGTGGCGGCGAAGGTCCGGGTCGGCGCGGCCCCCAGGGTCCAGAGGGTGCGGGCATACCAACCCATGAAGCCGGACATCGCCCGCGGGTCGCCCCGCTCGGACTTCTCGATCTCGGCCAGGTGGGCCTCGTCCACCGCCGCCTGTCGGCCGAAGATCGAGCCGAGCGCCGGGGTGAAGATCAGGGCCACGAAGATCGAGGCGCCGAGCACATACATGAGCGTCAGGGGCAGGAAGCTCATGAACTTGCCCGGGATCGAGTTCCAGAACATGAACGGCAGGAAGGCGCAGAGCGTCGTCAGGGTGCCGTTCAGCACGGGGAAGAACATCCGCTTGCCCGCCGCGGCGAAGGCTTCCTCCTTGGAGAGGCCCTCGGCCATCTTGCGGTCGGCGTACTCGACCACGACGATGCCGCCGTCCACCAGGATGCCGACCGCCAGGACCAGGCCGAACATCACCATCTGATTCAGGGTCACGCCCGAGGCGTTGAGCATCAGGAAGGCCAGCATGAAGCAGGCCGGGATCGCCGCGCCGACCATCAGCCCCTGCCGGATGCCCAGGCTGTAGACGATGATCATCATCACCAGGATGGTGGCGATCAGCAGGCCCGATTCCAGCACCACCAGGGTGCGGTGGATGAAGTCGCTCTGGTCATAGGTGTAGGAGACGCGGATCGTCTCCGGCCAGCGGGTCTCTTCCTCGGCGACCACCGCCCGGACGGCGTCCACGGTGTCGAGAATGTTCGATCCGCTGCGCTTGGCCACCTCCAGCGACATGGCCGGCTCGCCATTGAAGCGGGTGATGAAGTTGGGCTCCTTGAAGGTGCGCCGCACCTCGCCGATGTCGCCCACGGTGATCACCCGATCGCCGTTCTTCTTGATCGGCAGGCTGAGGATGTCGGAGGGCTCTTCCACCACGCCGGGCACCTTGACGGCGAACTGGCCGCCGCCGGAGCGCAGGTTGCCGGCCGGCACCAGCTGGTTGTTGCGGCTGATCACCTGGGCCAGCTCGCCGGTGGTGACGTTGTAGGCCTCCATCCGCAAGGGATCGATGGTGACCTCCAGCATCTCCTCGCGGCCGCCGGTCAGCTGCACTTCCAGCACGCCAGGGGCGGCCTCCAGGCGGTCCTGCAGGGAGCGCGCGATGCGATAGAGCTCGCGCTCGGGCGCGGCGCCCGACAGCACGATGCCGATCACCGGCTCGCCGCTGAAATTCGCCTCCTCGATGATCGGCTCTTCGGCGTCGGGGGGGAACCGCCCCCGGGCCAGATCCACCTTGGCGCGGACCTCGGCCAGGGCGGTGTCCTTGTCGAAGTCGGCTTCGAACTCCAGGTTGACGATGGCCATGCTCTGGCGGGCGGCGGAGTTCATCTCCTTCAGCCCTTCGATGGACTGAAGCTCCACCTCCAAGGGCTTGACCAGCAGGCGTTCGGAATCCTCCGGGCTCACCCCCGGATAGGGGACGATCACCGAGACGAAGGGGAAGTCGATGTCGGGATTGGCTTCCCGCGGCATGGCCAGATAGGCGAACAGGCCGAAGATGCCGGCGATCAGCGTGACCCCCAGCACGACCTTCCGTCGCTTGATGGCGCCGTCGATCAACGGACCGATCATAGTCGCAAGCCTCCTGTGCGGCGCGCCCTAAACCCTAGCGGGCCAGCGCCACGCGAACCTTCTGTCCCTGGTCGACATAGGACTGGCCGACGGTGATCACCCGGGTCTGGCCTGTAAGGCCGCGGACCCAGACGCCGTCGGCGCCTTCCTCCATCACCTGCACCGGCGTAAAGGCGACCACGTCGCCCGCGCCCACATAGCGAACCCCCTGCCGGCCCTCGGAATCGAGGACCAGGGCCGAAGGCGGCACCAGGTGCGCCGGACCCGAGGCGCTGGTCACCTTCACGTCCGCCGACAGGCCCGAGCGCACGGCGCCGCGCGGATTGCGGGCGACGACCTCCAGGCGATAGGTGCGGGTGGCCGGGTCAGCCTCCTGCGCCACGTAGCGGACCTGGCCCGAAATGACCTGGCCAGAGACCAGGGTGGCCGTGGCCGGTTCGCCGCCGGTCAGCCGGCCCGCCTGGGTTTCGGGCACGTCGCCGACGATCAGGATGGGGTCGAGCTCGATCAGCGTGCCGCAGGCCTGGCCCGGCGAAAGATAGGTCCCCACCTCGGCCTCGCGGTTGTCGAACACGCCGGCGAAGGGCGCGCGGATATTGACCTGCTCCAGGGCGATTTCCGCCTGGCGCACCGCGGCCGCGGCGGCGTCCAGATTGGCCTGGTCCTGCAGCACCTGGGTTTCGGAGCGATAGCCCTTCTCGGCCAGGGAGGCCGAGGCCTTGCGCTGCAGCTCGCGCGAGCGCAGGGCGGCGCGGGCCTGATCGACCGAGGCCTGGCGGGCGTCCACAGACAGGCGGCAGAGCACGGCGCCCCGGGGGACGACCGCCCCTTCGCGGGTCGGCGTGGCCGCCACAACGCCGGAGGTTTCGGAGCGTACCGTGACGCTGCGCGCAGCTTCGGTGCGGCCCCGCAGGGTCACCTGATAGGGCCGGACGACTTCCTCGATCAGGGCGACCTGAACCTGCGGCGTCTCATCGGCCTTGTCGGCCGCTTCGGCCGGGGCGCTGTCGCCGCCGCCAAGGACGGTCATCAGAATGAAATAGAGCGCCAGCGCCCCGAAGACGCCGAGAATGAAATAGTGAGACGCCTTGAGACGCATAAATCTGTTTCCCCCGGCTGCAACGACGGCAAGTGCAGCCCGTCCAAGCCCGCATTCCCACGTTCTCTGGGATCACGCGCTGGTTGTGCTGCGCTCCCGGCGCTCACGCAAATGAAATCGCAGACAGGATCACTTTCGCGCTGCCACTGTGCCTGACGAACCGCATCGAACGGCATAGGATTGCGGCGAACCCCAAGGGCGTCCTCACCGGCGCTCGTCAGCCTTCAGAGGGAGCCTTCATGAGATATCTCCACACCATGGTCCGCGTGCGGGACCTCGACGCTTCGCTGGACTTCTATTGCAACAAGCTTGGCCTGGCCGAGCTTTCCCGGGTGGAGAACGCCGCCGGGCGGTTCACGCTGGTCTTCCTGTGCGCCCCGGGCGACGAGGAGATGGCCAAGGTCAGCCGCGCGCCGACGGTCGAACTGACCTTCAACTGGGACCCCGAGGACTATCAGGGCGGCCGTAATTTCGGCCACCTGGCCTATGCGGTGGACGACATCTACGCCGCCTGCCAGCGCCTGAAGGACGGCGGCGTGACCATCAACCGGCCCCCGCGGGACGGCCATATGGCCTTTGTCCGCTCCCCGGACGGCATATCGGTGGAGTTGCTGCAGGCGGGCGCAGCCCTGCCGCCGGCCGAGCCCTGGGCGTCCATGCCCAATGAGGGCCAGTGGTGATGGCGGGCGGGGCGCGGCTGACCCTCAACGATGGTCGACCAATTCCTCAGGTTGGGCTCGGCGTGTGGCGGACCCCGGCCGATGACGCCGCCATCGTGGTTCGCACGGCGCTGGAGGCCGGCTATCGCGCGGTGGACACCGCGGCCATCTATGGCAACGAGGCCGGGGTCGGGGAGGGGGTTCGCGCCTCCGGCCTTCCCCGAGACGAGGTCTTCGTCACCACCAAGCTGTGGAACGAGAGTCAGGGCTATGACCGCGCCCTGCGCGCCTTTGACAAGAGCCTGGAGCGTCTGGGCTTCGACCATGTGGACCTCTATCTGATCCACTGGCCCTGCCCGCAGCAGGGACTCTACCTGGAGTCGTGGAAAGCCTTGGTCCGCCTGCGCGAGGAGGGGCGGGCGAAGTCCATCGGCGTGTCCAACTTCGCGCCTGAGCACCTCGATAAGATCATTCAAGAAACCGGCGTCGCCCCGGCGGTGAACCAGATCGAACTTCACCCCCGGTTCCAGCAGGCTGGCCTGCGGGCCGCCAACGCCGGGGCCGGGGTGCTGACCGAATCATGGAGCCCCCTCGGGCAGGGGCAGATTCTGGAGGATCCGGTGATCGCCGGCGTGGCGGCCAAGCATGGCGTCACGCCGGCCCAGGTGGTGATTCGCTGGCATGTTCAGCTCGGTCTGATCGTCATCCCGAAGTCGGTGACGCCGGCCCGGATCGTCCAGAACCTGGATGTCTTCGGCTTTGTGCTGGATGCCGATGACATGGCCGCCATGGCCAGCCTGGACACCGCCGACGGCCGCATTGGCCCCGATCCCGCCAGCTTCGGCTGAGCGGGACGGTCGGAGGCTGGTATGGGCGTGAATCGCGCGTGTCTGGCGCTGGGGCCGATGGCCCGAGGGTTCAGGGCCTAGACGGTGCGGTGGCTCCCCGAGCAGGACTCGAACCTGCGACAAGTCGGTTAACAGCCGACTGCTCTACCAACTGAGCTATCGGGGATCAGCACCGTAGGGCGGCGCGTATACGCCGGGCTGGCGGGCGGTGCAAGTCTCGCGAAGCGCCCTATCCACAGCCGGCGAAAAAAAGAGCCCGGCCGAAGCCGGGCTTGAGAAGGTTGGTGATGGTGGGGTGTCTTCAGAGAAGACGCTGAGAGCGTGGGCGTTTATGGTTAAGCGAAGATTAATGGTCGTCGGCGGCGGGACTGTCGGGCGCCGGATAGACAAGCCCTGGACGAGGCTCTAGAGCCGAAACCACCAGCCGTTCGGATCCAGGCAGGCTGAGAATGCGAGCCACGCCTCGCGGGGGGGGCTTTCAGGACGTCATGCGGTTGTTCCAGCAGAACATCGTATTCGCGTACGGCCTGGCGATTCTCAGCGCAGCTCTGGCTTTCTATGTTCGTTGGCTTTTGGACGGCGTGCTGCCTCCGGGCTTTCCCTATCTGACCTTTTTCCCCGCGGTGATTCTCACGGCCTTCCTGGCAGGGCTTTGGCCAGGAATTCTCTGCGCGGCGCTGTCGGGTCTCGCCGCTTGGTGGTTCTTCATTCCCCCCTTGGGCTTCAGCCTCTCGGCGGCCAGCGGGCTGACCCTGGTCTTCTTTGTTTTCGTGGTTGCGGTGGATATCACCGTGATCGAGTTGATGCGCCGGGCCATGACCAGTCTTGGCGCCGAACAGGCCCTGACCGCCCAGCTCTATGAGCGTCAAAGGGTGATGTTTCAGGAACTGCAGCACAGGGTCGCCAACAACATGACTTTCGTCGCCGCCCTGCTGCAGATCAAGAAGCGTGCGATCAATAGTCCCCAGGCGTCGGCAGCCTTGGATGAGGCGCGCGAGCGGCTGGTCACCATGGCCCAGATTCATCGACGCCTCTATGACCCAGCCACGCTGGAGCTCAGTGTCGAGGGGTCTCTACGGGAGCTCTGCGACGACCTCGTCCAGGCCGCCGGGGCGGAGGGCGTAGCCTGTTCGGTGCGGGCCGATGGGGTCGATCTCGATACGACCCGGCTGGTGACCTTGTCCCTCCTGGTGGCTGAGGTGGTCACCAATTCCCTCAAGCATGCCTTCGAGGGCCGCGCCTCCGGTCAGATCACCATCGATCTCGCCCCCCTGGACGATGACCGCGCCGCGCTGGTGATCGCCGACGATGGTCCGGGCTTTCCTGACCCCAATCCCGATCTGGAAGGCCGCAGCAGCCTGGGATTTGGCATCATGCAGAGCCTGGCGGGACAGCTCCATGGCGCTCTGGATTTCCCGGCCGGCGGCAGCGGCGCGCGCGTGCGGCTGATCTTCCCCAGCTAGGCGCCGCCGACCCGACAAGTGCGGCGCCCATTGGCCCGTCGCCATCGGGCTGTGTCACCACGGCTTCACGTCCGGATGCGAAACCTCCCTCCCGACGGCGGGGCTCCCCGGCGCCTGGATTTTGACAGCGTAGAGGTTCTCCATGCGGCGACGATCAGGTGCGATCCTGGCGGCGATCGGCCTTGGGCTCTTAGGATGCGGCGGGGAGGCCAAGACCACCGACGGCGCCTGGCAGGGCGAAATGCGGGAGGTCCGGATGGCGGTCCGCGGGTCGGAGGACGACCCCATGGTGACCCGGCGCCTGACCGCCTATAAGACCTATATCGGCAAGGCGACCGGGCTGCCGGTCAAGCTGTACGAGTCCTCCGACTACAACGGCACGATCCAGGCGCTATCGAGCGGTCAGGTCGACATCGCCACCATTGCGGGGGGCGGTTACGCCAATGTGGACGCCCAGATCGGCGATCTGGCCCAGCCCATCCTCACCGTCCGGCAGGCTGAAGGCGACATCGGCTACTATTCCGGCCTCCTCGTAATGGCCTCGAGCCCCTATCGCTCCATCGAGGATCTGAAGGGCAAGACCCTCGGCTACGTGGATTTCAACTCCACCTCGGGCT
>CALEOQ010000216.1 GCA_937910255.1 uncultured Caulobacteraceae bacterium
GGGGTAGGAAGGGTGAGAGTATGAGTGGGGGGGGGGGGTGTGGGGGTGGTTTTTTTTTCAAGCAGAAGACGGCATACGGGCTTCCGACGTGACTGGAGTTCAGACGTGTGCTCTTCCGATCTTTGCGCAGGACTGCGGGGCCGCCCTGATCCTCTCGACGGCGGCCACCATAACGGCGCAACGCGCGAATGGGCAGTCGTCCCCGCTAGGGCCGCCCTGGTCGACGCTCGACGAGCTTGGTTCAGGAGGCGATCCCTCGGAGCTTCACTGGCCAACGCAAGAAGACGTGGCGTTCATCCAGTACACCTCTGGCTCGACGGCGGCGCCCAAGGGTGTGATCGTCAGCTATTCCAATCTCGCTGCGAATTTTGCGGCCACCGGCGAGGCGATGCGCATGGACGCCGACACGACGTTCCTGTCGTGGTTGCCGCTGTTTCACGACATGGGACTCATCGGGATCCTGCTGCAAGCTCTGCATCGCGGCCAGAAGTTGATCCTGATGTCGCCGCAGCACTTCATCCAGAAGCCGATCAGGTGGTTGCGGGCGATATCGAAGTATCGTGCGACCTTATCCGGTGGGCCGAATTTCGCATACGACCTCTGCGTGCGGCGGTCGACGCCGGAGCAGCGTGAAGGGCTCGACCTCAGTTGTTGGAGGGTGGCGTTCAACGGAGCCGAACCTGTCCGCGCCTCCACCCTCGCCGACTTCAGTGAGGCCTTCGCAGCTAGCGGTTTCAGGCCCCAGGCGCTCTTCCCCTGTTATGGCATGGCCGAGACCACGCTCTATGCCTCGGGCGGGTTCACAGCAGATGCCGGGGCGGTGGGCTTCGATCGCGGTGAGTTGGCCAATGGTGTCGCATCCCCGTCGGCCGACCCCAGTTCGTCCCAGCTCCTCGTGAGCTGCGGGACGCCCCCACCCGCCCACGAGGTCGTGATTGTGGGGCCCGAGACCCGTCATCGACGACCCGCGGGCGAGATTGGCGAGATCTGGGTGAGGGGGCCGAGCGTGGCCAAGGGTTATTGGGGCGGGCGCAGCCCGGAGACCTTCAACGCGGTCACGGCTGATGGCGCAGACGGCTTTCTCCGCACAGGCGATCTCGGCGCCTTGTTCGGCGACCAGTTGTTCGTGACGGGTCGCATCAAGGATCTGATCATTGTCCGTGGCCGCAACATCTACCCTCAGGACGTCGAATGGATCGCCGAGCGCTGCAGCGCCGTCGCGGAGCTGGGTAGCGCGGTGGCCGTCGTCGAGGCGTGCGGGGACGACGAGCGTCTCGTCGTCGTCCAGGAGCTGCGGCGGGCAAGAGGCGTCCCCCTATCAACCATCCGCAGCGAAATCGTCGCCGCTGTCACGGGAGCCATTGATGTAAGCCCAGGACGCGTCGTCTTGGTTCCTGCGGGCTCGCTGCCAAAAACATCGTCGGGGAAGATCCGCCGGCACCTGGTGAGGCAAGGGCTCGCTGACCGCTCCCTTCAAACCCTCGACGAACTTTCGACTGGCCCTGTCGCGGAGACGGCCTCATGACGCGCGCCGAACTTCAAGACTGGTTGGCGACACACCTCGCCCGCGCGCTCGGCGTGGATCCAAAGGGCATTGCGCTGGACATGCCATTCCAGGCCATGGGGCTGGAGTCGGTGGATCTTCTCGAAATGAGCGGTGAGCTCGAAGATGTGCTCGGGCGCACGGTCGACCCTACGATCATCTATGAGTTTCCGACGATCATTGAGCTTGCCGACGGCTTGACGGCAGGCCCACGCGCCGCGCCGGAGCGCCGCGAGCGGGACGTGGAGGCGGAGTCCGTCGCGATTGTGGGGATCGCCTGTCGTCTCCCCGGTGCCGACGGGCCCACTGCTCTATGGGAGGCTCTTCGACAGGGCCTGGACCTCATCGGTGAGGTGCCTGAGGATCGCTGGGACATCGAGGCGTTCTTTGATCCCGAGCCGCTTTCCCCGGGGAAGATGAACACGCGGTGGGGCGGTTTCCTCGACGACGTGGATGGCTTCGATCACGACTTCTTCGGCATTTCGAGCGCTGAGGCGGCGGCGATGGATCCGCAGCAGCGACTTCTCCTGGAGCTAGGCTGGCAGGCGCTCGAAGACGCCAATATCCCACCCCAGACGCTGAGAGGCCAACCGGTCGGGGTCTTCGTCGGCATCTCACACAATGACTACGAAGCGATCCACCTGCGCGACTTGCGGGGCCTGAGCAGCTTCTCCGGGACCGGTAACGCGCTGAGCATCGCCGCGAACAGGATTTCGTATCAGTTCGACTTCCGGGGTCCCAGCCTCGCGATCGATACCGCGTGCTCCTCCTCGCTCTATGCGGTGCACCTCGCGATGATGAGCCTGCGCGCTGGCGAGTGCGACTATGCCCTGGCTGGAGGCGTCAACGTCCTCCTCTCGCCGGATGTCACCGTGTCATTCAGCAAAGCCGGAATGATGTCGCCTGACGGACGCTGCAAATCGTTCGACGCGTCCGGGAACGGCTATGTGCGTGGCGAAGGCGCTGGTCTCCTTCTGCTAAGGCCGTTGAAGGCGGCTGTCCAAGCCGGCGATCGGATCTACGCCGTCATCCGCGGCTCGGCGGTGTCTCAGGACGGGCGCTCCAATGGCCTCCACGCGCCTAACCCGGCGGCGCAGGAGGCAGTTCTCCGCGCGGCCTATGCGGATTCCGGCGTCGATCCGCAACAGGTCTCCTATGTCGAGGCGCATGGCACCGGAACGCGGCTGGGCGATCCCATCGAAGCGCGCGCCTTGGGGCGTGTCGTCGGCGACGGGCGAGGTCGCGCTCCCTGCCTCGTGGGTTCCATCAAGTCGAATATAGGCCACCTTGAAGCAGCCGCTGGGGTTGCCGGACTGATCAAGGGAGCCCTCGTGGTCCAGCACCAACTGGCGCCGCCGACAGTCCACTTCCACTCGCCCAACCCCCACATCGATTTCGAAGGCTTGGGACTACGGGTCGTTGCAGACGAACAGCCGATCGCCCCGAACACCTATGTCGGCGTCAGCGCCTTTGGTTTCGGGGGCGCGAACGCGCACGTCGTCCTTCAAAGCGCGCCTGAGCCGGCGCAAAGGGCACAAGTCTCGGACGACCAGTCGCCGAGCGTGATGCTTGTACCGCTCTCGGCGCATACCCCCACGGCGCTGGAGGCTTTGCGGCGGCGCTGGGTCAAGAGCGTCGAATCGTCGTCACAGGGTGGCCGGTCTATCGCAGAGCTAGCCAGCACCGCGGCCCTGGGGCGTCAGCATCTGACGCACCGGCTCGCGGTCGTAGCCGAGGGCCGGGAGGACTTGGTCGCCCGTCTCCGGGCGCGTTCCGCGATCACGCCCCGTCCCGCCAGGGCGCCAGCGGTTTGCCTGCTCTTCCCTGGCCAAGGCGTTCAGTATCAGGGAATGGCTCTGGAGCTAGCGCTTCGGTTCAAGGGCATCGACCAAAGCCTGCGCGAGAGCGATCGCCTGGTGCGCCGCCTCGCGGGCTTCTCGATCCTCGATGAGATCGCCTCCGGCGCCAGGCTTACCGAAACCGCCATCGCTCAACCGGCCATCGTGGCCGTTCAGCTGGCGCTCGCGGAGTTCCTGAAGACGGTCGGAATTCAGCCGCAAGCGGTCATTGGCCACAGCGCCGGGGAGATCGCCGCGGCTTGCGTCGCAGGCACCATTGGCACGGCTGACGCACTGGAGCTCGCCGTCCTGCGGGGACAGATCATGTCCGAAGCGTCTTGTGAGGGCGGCATGCTCGCCGTCCTCGGCTCCGCGACGGTGTGTGAAGAGCTGCTCGAACTCGCCTCAGCCGACCTTGAGATCGCAGCGGTGAATGGGCCGGAGGCCACCGTCGTCTCTGGCGCCAAGTCGGAGATCGCGCGCTTCGCCGAGGAATGTCGTCGTCGCGGCGTCGACACACGACTGCTGAACGTCGATGTCGCTGGCCACAGCCGGGGGATGGAAGCCGCGGCTGCTCGACTCGGTGAGGCGATCCCGGGCCATATCGCAGGGCGAGCGTCCATTCCGCTGTTCTCGACGGTCACTGGCGTGCGGTTTGAAGACCCCATCGAGGGTGAATATTGGTGTCGCAACCTTCGAGAACGGGTGCGCTTCCACGATGCCTGCCAAGCGGCGGCGGCCGCGGGATTTGATGATTTCGTGGAAGTCGGGCCCGATAGCGTGCTCCTGCCCGCGCTTCGGAGCCACTCATCTGGGACCAACTTGCACGTCCCGATAATGAGCCGACGGGCGCAGGCGCAGAACACCCTGCTTGAAGGGCTGCAAGCCCTGTTCGAGGCCGGCGCCGACCTCAACTGGGCAGAGATCTATCCCGGGGGGAACCGAGGCGCGACACTTCCGGGCATGGCGTGGCATCGGGATGGGGCGTTGCGCAAGGTTCGGCTGACGGCCCGCGCACAGTTGGACCTGGCCAGCAGACCTGGACCAAGCCAGTGGTTCGGCGAGCGGCTTGGGATGCCCGAGGGATATCCACTACAGCTTTGGCAGTCTGAGGTTTCCGCCCAAAACTTCCCTTGGATCGACGATCACAAGGTGTTGGGTGTTCCGGTCTTCCCAGCCGCTGCGATGATGTGCTGGATGACGGCCGCAGCCGCGGAGGCTTCCGGCGTCCCAATCATACGGCTGCGCGCCGTGCGCATTCACTCGCCACTCATCCTCGGGACGGAGACAGCTGCGCTCATCACGAAAGTAGACGTCGAGCACCACCGCGTTTCCTTGCAGGCGCGTGACAAGTCCGACCCGGAATGGCGGCTCATCGCGCAAGCCAGCTTCGAACTCATCGCCGAGGATGGCCCTCTTCCCGATCGACTGGACGCCGGCGCGATCTCACACGCTGAGGCGCGTTGCCTGGACCCGGTCGACCGCGAGCAGCTGTATGATGCACTCACTGCTGCTGGCCTCGAGTATGGCCAAGCCTTCCGGTCGCTGACCGATATCCGACGCGGCCCGGGCGAGGCGGTCGGCAGGCTGGTTTCCACCGAGGCTCTACACGGTGTTCCACCGGGTCTGGCGCCCTGGCTGCTCGACAGCGCATTCCACGCTGTCGCCGCTGCGCTCGACCTCAATGGGGCAGGTCCGACGCGATTTGTGCCCAGCGGCGCCGAGTCGGTCACCCTACATCCCGGGCGCATCCCCACCGCGGCTTGGGTCCGCGTATTGGAGGAGGATGTCGAAACGGAGCGTTTGAAGGCCGACGTCGTGCTGTACGATCGCGCAGACCAGATCGTTGGGGCCGTCCAAGGCCTATCGCTGTCGCCAATGCCCGTCAGTCTGGTGGCGCGTCTCAGCGAAGTGCGTCTGGCGACGCGTCTCCACCTCTACAGCGACAAGTGGCGTCCGAGACGCGCGACGCCGCAGGGAGCGTCATCGCGTCGGATCGTCGTTCTCCTCGACAAGGGACGCAAGGCCGAGCTTCTCGCTCGGGGCCTGGAGGCGGCTGGCCATGAGGTCATCCGCTCCGAGAGGCCTGAGGTCGAGGCCCTCCTGGCGCAAGCTGAGGCCATTGGCGGAGATCGCGGGCTCCAAGCCGTGATGGCCAGCCTGTCCCCTGCTGGGGGGCCGGTGGATGCGATCGTGCACTGTTGGGCGTTTGACGGTCACGATGGGGGCCTCGAACCCCTGACGTCGGATATGTCGGCCTTCGCCCGATTGGTCCGAGGCATCGGACTGTTCGGCTCAATGAGCGCCCCGCGGCTGTGGATCTTGACGTCCGGCGCCTTGGCGGCGGGAGCAAAGTCGGCGGCGGTGAACCCGAGTCAGGGGACCCTTTGGGGCCTTGGGCTCACGACCGCTTTCGAACTACCCGACTTAAAATGCAGCCGGCTCGACCTTGATCCCTCCAAGGGCGTCAGCGAAATGCTTGACGAGGTCGTGGGCCTGATTGGAGATGATCCAGACGATTCCGATCAGTTCGCCCTTCGCGACGCGACCATCCTGGTGCGCGAGCTCGCGGAAACCGCGGCCCAGGACAACAGAATCCAGCTCCGGGAAGACGGGACCTACGTGATCACCGGCGGGTGGGGCGCGCTCGGCCTCACCGTCGCCCGCGCGCTCGTGGCGGCCGGTGCGCGACGACTCCTGCTGATCGGCCGTTCGCGTCCCGACGCTAGCGCGGAGATCGCCATCGAAGCGCTAAGGGCCGGCGGCGCCATTGTCGAGCTTGCAAGGGCCGACCTGTCGCGAAGGGAGGAGGTGCGGGACGCTCTGGCCACGGCGCGGGCGATGGGGCCGCTCCTCGGCGTCGTGCATTCCGCCGGCGTGATCAATGATGGCCCTCTGATTGACTTGACCCAGGCTCAGCTGGACGAGGCCATGGAGGGCAAGGCTCGCGGCGCGTTGCATCTGCACGATCTATCGCAAGACGATGCGCTTGAATTCTTTGTCGCATTCTCTTCGGCCGCGGCCAATCTCGGGACCTTCGGTCAGGGTGCGTATATCGCGGCCAACGCCTACCTGAGCTCGCTCATAGAGTATCGGCGTGCGCGAGGCTTAGCCGGCCTGTCCATCGAATGGGGACCTTGGGCGGAGCGCGGCATGGCGAGCGAGAGGGTCAAGCCGATCCCCGGCGTGCTGATGATCGATCCTGCGGACGGGGGTGAGGTCTTCCTACGTCTCCTGCAGTCGAGCGAAAGTCGGATCATGGTGCTGCCCTATCGGGTCGAAACCTTGGTTCACCTGTTCCCCGCAACTCTCGGCGTCTCGATCTTCCGTGAGCTCATGGGAGAGGATCCCTGGTATGCGCGACTTGCCGCGCGGGCGGCCACCGTCACGCCGCGACCGGCCTTGTCGGCGCCATATCAGCCGCCAGAAACCGAACTGGAAACCCTAATCGTCGGAATATGGCAGCGCGCCCTGCGGGTTGAGCCCGTGGGCGTTCGCGACCCGTTCTTCGAGTTGGGAGGCGACTCCGTTTTCGCCGGGCAAGTCCTCAGCGAGATCAATCGCACACTTGGCGTGGTGCTCGACTCCGAGGCCGCGTTTGCGGATTTGACGATCCAAACGCTCGCCCGGCTCGCTGACGAAGCGCTCGTCGCCGCCGTCGAAGCGCTGTCGGACGACGATGTCGAAGCGGCCTTGGGCGCCGACGCATGATCCGCAACATGTCGTGGCGGGCCGAGCCGGATAATATGGAGGCTTGAGGTCCCATGGAAGTGACGGGATCGGATCAGCGTGCGCCACTCAGCGAACGCAAGAAGGAGCTGCTCGCCCAATTGCTCGCGGGAAAGGCACGGCTGAACAGTCCTGCAAACCAACCCATCTTGCGGCTGGCGCCGGGATCTGCACTGCCGCTGTCGGAAGCCCAGCAACGTCTAGTGTTCGTTGAGCACCTTTATCCTGGCAACGCGTTCAACGGGTCGTTGACCCTCGAACATGTGGGCGATCTGGACGTCAGTCGCCTGGAGACGGCGTTCCGGGCCGTCGTCAACCGGCACGATGTCCTGCGGACAAACGCCGTCCTGACGGACAATGGCGCGGTGGGTCGACTATGCGCGGGTCCAGACCCGTCACTCGAATTCACAGACCTCAGTGACCTGCCCGAAGCCCAGCGCAGAGCGGCCGCCATCCGTCAGGCGAACGCGATCGTTGCTCGCCGCTTCGACATCTTCAGCACCTGTCCGTTGGTCAGCCTCTCGGTTCTGCGCATGGGCGCGGGGAGCCACGTGATCACCCTTTCCATGCACATGTTCGTCATCGACGCCCCGTCCGGTGCGATACTCGTGCGCGAGCTGGTGGAGGCCTACGAACGGCTGGGCCTTGGACTGCAAGCCTTCGAGACGCCCCTACCCTATCAATACGCAGACTACGTCGCGTGGGCCGCTGTATCTCAGACACCCCCCCGACCCCAGGCCTTACGCCACTGGGTCCAGCAGTTGGCTGGGTGTGAAGATGCGCTGCAGCTACCGACGGATCGGGGGCGCCGCACGGAACAGGGCTTCGACGCCCGCCGATTTCCGTTCGCGATCGCCCCGCCGCTGGCCGGAGCCCTGAAGGCGATGGCCCGGAGCGCTGGCGTCAGCTTCTACGTCGTCCTCCTCGCGGCCTTACAGACGACGCTGTTCCGTCACTCCGGTCAGCGCGGCGTCTCGGTGGGCGCCTGGACGATCCGGCGGAATGAGCACAACAAGGACTTGATCGGGCCATTCGTGAACCCGCTCGTCTACAGGTCTGTATTCGAGGAGGACGATAGTTTTTCTTCGCTCCTCGATCGGCTGAAGTCTGTGGCGGCGTCGGCCAACGCCTACTCCGACCTGACCTTCGAACGCGCAGTGGCGGCTGTCCAACCCGGGCGGGACATTCGGCTAAATCCCCTCTTCCAGGTGCATTTCATCCTGCAAGACACAAGCTTCGAGGAAATCCGCGGTTTTTCCCTCAGCTCTCTTGACGCGGAGGTCGGCGCTGCGGGCGGATACGACGTCGAGCTCCTCGTTCGCGACCTGAAGCGTGGAGTTGAAGGGCATTTCGAGTGTAATGCGTATCTGTTCGACGACGTGGCCGTCGCTCAGCTCTGTCGACGCTTCATGAAGGTGCTGGCGGAGGTGGTCCGCGCTCCCGGCCTCCCGATCGCTGATATCGCGTTTGAGGACGTCGAGACGGACGAGCCACCCGCTTCGCATGGCCCCGCCGCCCTGGAAGACCTTCTCGGCGAGATCGACCGTGTGGACGCCGAGCGCTGCGCGGCGACAGGGTTCAACGGTGAGACGTCATATGGCGAGTTTCGCGGATTGGTCGCCGCTCTCGAGGATTGGATCGAGGGGTCGATCCCCGACGCGGCTGTCGCCATCATCGGGGGGCGCAGCCCGTGCGCAGCGGCCGCGATGGTGGCCGCCCTGCGCCTAGGCAGGCCGTTCGCGATGGTGGCAGGGGCTGACGCCGTCGTCCAGCTGAAGCGGCTAGGCAGCGAGACGGCCCTTGTCTGCATCCTCGGGGAAGATCTCGACCCAGGTGTAACCGCCTCCCTTCGGCTCAACTGGTCCTGCGCGACTACATCGGACTTAGGAGAGGCCCCTCCCCCGCGGAGACTTTCGCGGACCGTTCTCCCGACGGCGCCAGCCTACTTCGCCATGACGTCGGGCAGCACCTCGGCCCCGCGCGTGGTGGCGATCAGCCGCGAAGGTCTGGCCGACGTCCTTGGAGCGCTTGTTGAAGCTTATCGCGTGACCAAGGAGGATCGCGTCCTCCAGCTCGCGAACCCGGGCGTTGACGTGGCGATTGAGGAGACACTCACGGCCTTGATCGCGGGTAGCGCGCTCGTCTTTCCGCGTCGGTGGCCCGGCGGCGGCCTCGACGGACTAGCCCAGGATCTAGAGGACTACGGCGTGACTCTCGCCAACCTGCCGAGCTCGCTCTGGCAGGCCTGGGCCGAACAGCTTCGACAAACCGGGCGCGCGCCGCCAGCGTCCCTGACAAAGCTCGTGATCGGATCCGAGACTGTCGATTTCGCGCCTGTCCGAGTGTGGCAGGAGACGTTCGGGAGTCGAATCCGACTCATCCATGCGTATGGCGCTACCGAAGCCGCCATCACCTGTTGTCTCTACGTTGTGCCTGTGGATATTGAAACGCTTCGAAACTTGCCCCGACTGCCATTGGGCCGGCCCATCGGCGGATTCCGGCTTAGCGTCCGCGACCGCCGCGGGCGCCTGGTCCCATCTGGCGTTGTTGGGGAACTCAACCTCGAAGGTCCAGGCGTCGCGGCCGGCTACCTTGCCGACCCCACCGCGACGAGCCATCGTTTCCATGACGGCCGGTTCAGGACCGGCGACCTTGTCCGGGCTCGGCGCGATGGCGCTTTTGAGTTTCTCGGGAGGATCGCCGCAACGGTGAAGATCAGGGGTCGGTGGTTTGACCTGAGGCAAATCCACGACGATGTCCGGAAGATCTCCGGTGTCCTGGCCGCTGATGTCAAAGTATCCGGCTCAGGCATGACTGCGGCCTTGGACGTCCGGGTTTGGCCCGCCGCGCTCGACCCCGCGGAGGTCGTGGCGTTGCGCGGGCAACTGGCCAAGCTCGGCTCGGAGGGAGACGGTCTACCCTTCGGACGGATCGAGATCGTCGGTGTGACTCCAGGGACGGCGTCACGAAGTGGCCAAGGCTCCGCCATCGCAACACAACTCTCGAGGCTCTGGAGCGATGTCCTGTCGGGCAAGGCGCCTGACCCGGATCACAGTCTGTTCGAACAGGGGGTCGTATCGCTTGATTGCATGCGCCTGGTCGCAAAAGCGACCTCGGAGGATCTCCACATTTCGATCGCCGACATCTACGAATGCCAATCGATCACCGAGCAAGCCGATCTCTTGACGTTCCGGACTAACCGGCCATTTGGCGACGCCACGTCCGCCTGAACTCGCGATGTAAGAGGTCAGCCCGCCAATCGGCCATTTCAGCATCGGTCGCGGGAAGCAGCTTCTCAACCCCGCTAATCACGTGCCAGGGGCGAGGCGCCTCAGCAACAAGTCAGCGCCGTGCTCAGGATTCATTTGGACCTCGTGCCTTCTTTCCCGCGGGATTAGGTTCGAGTCTCAGCTTCGCCGAAGCGTAGGCCTGCTCACTTGGTGAGTGTCTCTATACATATAAAAGCGCCACAATCTAAAAGCCAAATTTGCTTAACTAAGATTAGGCGAGATGGCGCTGGGCCCCCTCTGGCGACGCTTCTTGGATCATCATCGACTTTCTGACCAAGTTACGTTTTGGCGCGATGGCTTCCGGTGAACTTGCCGTGAGGAAGGATCGATGGAGAGGGACATCCACGGGCTGCTGAGCGCGGCGCCGGTCAGCCTTGATCCTGGCGCAGGAAGCCTTGACCTTGTTCGAAGAGCGGCGACCAGAGATCATCGTGTTGCCGGGTGATGGGTTCGTGATCGACGGTAGGCGCATGGAGACCTCCCGGAATGGGCCCCTTAGCCGGCGCGGCATGCTCGGCGCGCAGGCATTCCTCGGTAACCTGGTCGTCGTCGAGAATTGCGTGAAGTCTTTGATTAAGCTTGAGACCTTCCCTGATCACCTAAAGCCGAAAGCCAAGGCTGCGCTCGCCACAATCCAGGCCCTGGTGGACCGCAATGTGCGCAACACCCACGAACATATCGACGAGCGCATCCTCGAGCGTTCAGGCAAGAGCCTGATCTCCAGTTCCATCTTTGACGACGATTTCCTCTGCTCGACGCGCCGGGACGGCTCCATCGGCGCCGTGGCCGTTAACCAGGCCACCCTGGACGCCGTGACCAATGCGCTCGACGGGATTTTCTGGACGCCGGAGGAGCTCGTCCGCCTAAGCGGTCTGCGACGGATCTAACCTTTGCGACTGGCGGGGACGCCGACCTCTGCCTCGTGCGATTAGTGGGGCACTAAGTTGACACGGGCAGCGGGGGCGGCCCGCTAAGGGGCATGCATGAAGCGTAAGCGGCGTCCGGCGGCCACATGATCGCGGTGGATTGAGCAGGAGAGTATGGTGGAGGGCAGAAGGCGAGCTGGACCTGGCCCTTCGCCGCCAGAGGCCGGTAACCGCCATAGCCGTCCACCTGCAGCACGCCGGTGAAGCCGGCCAGGTGGGCCATCGGCCGCTCGGCCTTGCGATCAGGGGCGTAGACATAGGCCACGGCCGGCGGATCGGTTCCGCCCCAGGGCCGGTCGTCGCGGGCATAGGCCCAGAGCTGGCCGGTCTTGGTGCGTCCGCGTCCGGGATCGAGCACCGGGGCGGTGGTCTCGTCGGCGAAGAGCTTGGATGATCGTCGGAGCGTCGCCAGCAGGTGCTCATGGACGGGCCGCAGCAGGAAGGCGGCCCGCCCGGTCCAGTCTGCCAAGGTAGAGCGATCGAGCTTGATCCCCTGGCGGGCGTAGATCTGCGCCTGGCGGTAGAGCGGCAGGTGATCGGCGTACTTGGCTATCACCACATGAGCGACCGTCGCCTCAGTAGGCATCCCGCCCTCGATCAAGGCTACGCGAGCTGGACGGCGAGCTCCCGTGGCCCGGCAGGTCCAAGCGCCGAAGGTGAGTTCGACGCCTATGGCCGCGAAGCCGACCTTCCGAAGGTCGGCAATGAGCCCATCTGCGACCTTGGCAAAACGGCCCGCTCAAGCCGACGCGCCTGCTCCTATGCAGCCTCCGGCTTCACCTTCGTCACCTCATCCAGGTGATGTGACCACCAGCGCATCATGGTGCGGCGCCCGCTAAGCCATTCGGCGGCGTTGTAGACGGAGCGGATGTCGCCCTCGGCGTGGGCGAGTTGGAGCTCGATCCAGTCGCGGTTGAACTCGTGCTCATTGAGCACGGTGGAGGCCGTAGAGCGGAAGCCGTGCACCGTCGCGCGACCATGGTAGCCCATGCGATAGATCGCATAGATCATCGTATTCTCGGAGATCACACCGCTGCGGGTCGGGGCCGGGAACAAGAGTTCGGAACGGCCGGAAGCTTCCCTGATCTCGGCCAGGATTTTGATCACCTGCGGCGTCAGGGGCACCAGGTGGTCACGGCGCATCTTCATGCGCGCCGCAGGAATTCTCCAGAGCGCCCCATCCCCTTCCAGGTCTTCAAACTCCGACCAGCGCGCAAAGCGAACCTCGGACGTGCGGACGAAGGTATGGATCAACAGCTCGAGGGCGAGCTTCGTCTGCGCCGCGCCGTTGTAGACGGCGAGGTCTTGCATGAACTGCGGAAGGTCCTTCGGGAGGATGGCAGAGCGCCGTTTGGCCGGCGGTGCGCTCTTCAAGGCGCCGCGGAGGTCGGCGGCGGGATCCCTGGGGCACACCCCCAAGGCGACGCCATATCGGAAGATCGCGCTGGCCATCTGTAGCACCCTGCGAGCCATTTCTGGCGCGCCTCGGCCTTCAATGCTGCGGATCGTCGAGAGCAGCTCAACGGGCTCAATCTCAGCGATGGGCCGACGCCCCAGATAGGGGATCAAATCGGCGTCCAGGCGCGCCTTCAGCCGATCTGAATAGCTGGGCACCCACCCGTCTTTGCGGGCGTCAAACCACTCATTGGCCACCGCCTCGAAGGTATTTGCGGCCGCCATCCTCTTCCGGGCTTTTGCGACTTTGCGCTCGTGAGCAGGATCCATGCCCTTGGCGAGCAGCTCACGGGCGTCATCCTTTGCTCTGCGCGCCTCTCGCAGAGACACGGCCGGGTAGGCCCCGAGGGCCAGCAGTTTTTGCTTCCCACCGAACCGATAACTGAAGCGCCACAGGCGTGACCCGCTGGGGTTCACCAATAGGAATAAGCCCTCGAAATCACTGAGTTTACGGGGCTTCGATTCGGGCTTGAGGCTGCGCAGCTGGGTGTCTGACAGGGGCATGCTGTTGGTATCGCGCGGCGATCTGTTGGTATCAAGCCCGAGGCGTACCAACAGGTGATCCGCATGCGGGTGAAACCGATTGAGCCAGAGAATGTGCGCAAAATAGTAAAAACGCTTTTTAATCAGCTATTTACCATGTCGCTACGGGCTAGAGGCAAACCCCGCGAAACACCCCGCTGGTGGGCCCGGCAGGATTCTCTCAACGCCAGACTATCGTTCAGCCTTGAACGACAGGAATGTCCGAAATTACAATCGTTTATACCACGGAGAGCCGCGCGGGCGGGCGACGAGAGTAGCCTAGTTTTCCACCCATTTTCCAACCTAGTAGGCGCGGGACTCGAACCCGGTTTCTTGCGGCAAGTCTAGCCCGCCCCGCCGCACGTGGTGAGGGGCACCGACCCCCATCTCGCTGGGCGACCTCCGCCGCCCCGGAGAGTCACTCTCGGCCCCGGAAACCACCGCCACAAGGTTTCGGCATGTAAATAGTCGGACGTTTCCTGCAATCTACCCCTCATGTAATGTCACCTCATAAAGCTCTCTAGGTGTCGTAACACGCTTTTCTTGACATTTGCGTGTTTTTGTGAGACTGTCCGGTGGTGACCTGGCACGGGGTGCTGGTTACTCTCCCCCACCAATATAGAGAAGCCGGCACTCTCCGGTACGCCAACCTATGAAACATGATCCCAACCCTGCGCTGCCCTTCGCGTTGAAGGCCGCTATACTCGAAAACGCCGACCGCCTCGGTCTGAAGGCGGGCGCCATCCCTGATCTCGTGGCCCGCCTAGTCAAGGCCGGCGTCACCTTGAGTGGTGAACGGCTGACGATGCCTTGCGGACGCGACGCCATTTCTTACTCCGTCGACATCATCAAACCGGGCTTCGACGACCAGGGCGGCGCATACCTGTTTGGCGAGAGCGCCCCCACACCGGTGCCAAAGCCCAAGCCGGCCCCCGCCGCCGCTAAGCCAGACACCTCGACGCCCCACGCCGCCGCCCGCGCGCGGGCCACGCGGATCGAAATGGTGACCGCGAAGCTCGCGCTCGCCAACGGGGAGGAAGTGAAATGAGCGCCTCACAAGACGAACTCCTAGAGTATGAGGAGGTGAAGCGACGCTGGCCCCGCGTTGCGAAACGACGCCGACTTGAGATTCTATCGCGGCAGGGGTGGTTCCCGCCGTTCATCCGATTCCAGCCTCGCGGCCCCGCCCTGTGGCGGGCCGACATGGTCGCACAATGGTACGCGGACCGCTTTTCGCTTGAGGCTGCGGCGTGACTGCGTATGTCCATAGGGCCGACCGCTCGGCCAACCTCGCCCCAGCCGCCCAAGCTCGCCATCGGCCTCGCCGGGCGCGGCGCGAAGGTCCCGACTGCAACGCCCTTGGCGAAAGGCTCGCAGGAGACGGGGCAAGCCTCTGGGAGCTGAGGTGGTCTCCATTTTACGGACCGATCAACGGCCCCCTTGTCGGTGGCGGCAGTCGGAAAACACTCAACGAGCGCATTGGCCTTTTGGGCGTCGTGATGGTCCACGCTTTGCGCGCCTCGGCCCCAGCGGACTCGGATTGGTCGATCTCACTGAAGTGCGACCCGGACGGGTCCCCGCTGAGGCTAAAGATGTCGCGGGGCGCTGAAGAGTGCGCCGTTCCGATTCGTCTTGAACGGCGGTCGCTGGTGATCGGTGGGCGCCGCGTTTTCCTCGCGGGGTCGGGCGCGACGATGTCCGCGCTTCGCGCCCTGGCTGCCGAGATGGGTATATTTTTCGGCGCCCCTATGCGGGCGGCGGAGGTAAGTTGATGTGTCACCGCCCCGCCACCCCTTGGACGCCCCACGTGCCCGGCGGCCCATTACATCCTCCCAGTCGACCCGCGCCTAGCCGCCCCACGGCCCCCCTGAGGCCCCGCCTGCGCCCCGACTTTGACGGTGAGCCGGCCGACGACTTCCAGGCGCCGCAACATGGATGATGACCTCGGCAATAGCGCCGCCACCCTGGCCGAAGCCGGCGTCTATCTGGCGCGGGCGTGGGGCACTCGCGAGTCCGTGGGCCGAGGCCGAATCTGCGCCTGCAATGCCGACCGCGACCAGTGCCGAGTGGGCCTCGCCGGTCGGCATCCCGTTCACGCCGACCCCGCCCGCACCGCGACACGCGACCCCTCCATTCTGGAAGGCTGGCGCACGGCCTTCGCCAGCGAGAACATGTTGGCTTTGACCGGCGCCCGCTCGCGGCTAGTGGGTCTCAGCTTCCAAGACCGCGAAGCGCTTCACGTCACGCAACGGCGGTTCGGGGCGCTCCCGTTCACCCCCCTTTCTGAAGCTCCAGGCGGCAGCCGGACGGCTTGGTTTAGATGGGCGAGGCCGCCGGTGATCGACCCCGACGGCATGGGCACCAACGTGCGCGTCCACGCCGAGGGCGCCCGGCTTTTGGTCCCTGGCAGCACTCTGGCCGATGGGGTCGCTGAGTGGGTCGTGAGCCCCGCCGATGCCCGGATTGCTGGTCTGCCGCTTCCTTGGCGCCAGACGATATTGAACGCCGCCGACCGCCGGGTGTTTCGGACCGCTTGAGCAACGCCAAAAATTCGCGTGACATCAGACTTAGCGGTCTGGTAACCTGCAAGCTTCTGTTTAAAAAAATGCCCCGGCCGAGGCCGGGGCAAGGATCGAATTTGTGACTCAACCTAGCACAGCCCGCATGGATGGCAAGAATATCCTCAACTTCCCTGCGGCGAATGTCAGGAAACCTGACAGATATCCCGTTCCGCCCTCTGCCGGTGGTGCGAATGCCAGGATTCCTGACAAAGCTGAGACACCCTGTCCGACCGTTCTACGCGACTGCCTGAATGCGCTCTATCCGGAGACCTGTGGCGACATCCGCCTGGAGTACGAGGAAGGCCAACCGCAGGCGGTCAACGATCTCGATGCCTTCCTCGACGAGGCCGGTGATGCCGAACTCTACGCCTACCCCGTAACGGCGTCCGGCGAGACGTGCTTAGATCGGAAGAGCACACGTCTGAACTCCAGTCACGTCGTAATCTCGTATGCCGTCTTCAGCTGGAAAAAAAAAAAAAAACACACTCACACGCCACCGCACGACACACAC
>CALEOQ010000217.1 GCA_937910255.1 uncultured Caulobacteraceae bacterium
AATAGGCTGGTAGGGTAGTTGTATGCGTGTTGCTTTTTTTTTTTCAAGCAGAAGACGGCATACGAGATTACGACGTGACTGGAGTTCAGACGTGTGCTCTTCCGATCTCTGGGCGAGCGGGACAGGGGCCTGGGGCGGCGGCTGGGGGAAGCGTAAGGACGCCCAGGTCGCCACGGCCTGTTCGCCTGCGCCAGGGGCGGCCGGCGGCGGGACCAGCAGGCCGACACTGAGGGCCATCAGGGCGAGCGTCGCCGCTGTCAGGCGCACGGCCAGGCGACGTCGCGCCAGCGCCTCGCGCCGTCGAGCCGCGTCCCGGGCGGCCCTGGCCTCCGCGATGGTCGGTTCGCCCCCGAGCACCTTCGCCCCCCGTTCCTCCCTAGACCAGGCCCGCCTTGCGCAGGGCCTGAGAGGCCTTGATCACCCGTTGCAGCTTGTTCTCGGCCGAGCGGTCGCCGCCATTGGCGTCGGGGTGGCAGCGCTTGACCAGCTCGGTGTAGCGCGCGCGGATGGCCGGTCCTTCGGCGTTGTCGTCCAGGTCGAGGTCGGCCAGGGCGTTGCGCTCGATCTTGCCCAGCCGGCGCGCCGGCGCAGCCTGCGGGCCCGGACCGTGGACGCCGCCGTGGCCGAACATGTTGAACGGATCCTGATAGCCGCCTTTGCCGCGGGCGAAATTGTTGGCGAAGGTCGCCGACTCCCGGGAGTTGCGGCTGGCCTTGAAGTCCCAGGTCGGTCGCCCGCCGGTGGTCTGTTCCTGCTCCTGGCGCGCCTTGATCTCGCCCTCGCTCATGCCGGCGAAGAAGTTCCAGTTGCGATTGTATTCCGCCGCGTGGGGCTGACAGAACCAGTAGTGCTCGTTCATCATGTCCCGGGACTTCGGCGCCCGGGCCGCTGCGGGCATGGAGCAGCCGGGGTGATCGCAACGGCGTTCACCGGGCTTCAGAGCGAAAACGTCGTCGGCCTGCTCCGCTTCCCCGGGCTTTGGGGGGCGGACGCGGATATCGACGAACTTGGGCCTGTATTGAAACGCGCCGGGCATGCCCCAAGTATGGGGCCAAGGCCCGCACTTTTGAAGAATTGAAGATGTGAGCAATGGGCGCCATATTCGATGCCATCCAACAAAAGCTGACCGCGGCCTTTTCGCCGACCCGTCTGGAGATCGAGGATGAGTCCTCGCGCCATGCGGGCCATGCCGGCGCCCGGCCCGGCGGAGAAAGCCATTTCAACGTCCTGATCGAGGCCCAGGCCTTCGCCGGAGCGCCCAAGGTCGCGCGCCAACGCATGATCTACCGCGCCCTTTCTGCGGAGATGGCCGGTCCGGTCCATGCCTTGTCGCTCAAGGCCTTGGCGCCCGGCGAGAGCTGAGCGCGTTCAAGACACATAGAAGTCTGTTCGGGCGTCATTTTCCGCCCGGCGTTTGGGGAGACGCCCGTTGAAGACCAGTTTCACCGTCAATGGCCAGGCCGCCAGCCTGGACCTTGATCCGCGCACGACCCTGCTCGACGCCCTGCGCGAACGACTCGACCTCAAGGGCTCCAAGAAGGGGTGCGACCACGGCCAGTGCGGCGCCTGCACGGTCCTGGTCAACGGCCGGCGAATCAACGCCTGCCTGTCGCTGGCCGTCACCCATGAGGGCGACGAGATCACCACCATCGAAGGCCTGGCCCAGGATGAGGCGCTGCACCCGGTGCAGCAGGCCTTCCTGGAGCACGACGCCTTCCAGTGCGGCTACTGCACGCCGGGCCAGATCTGCTCGACGGTCGGCATGCTGAAGGAGGCGGGCGACGGCTGGGCGAGCCTGGTGACCGAGGACCTCACCGCCGACACCGTGCTCACCGACGAAGAGATCCGTGAGCGCATGAGCGGCAATCTCTGCCGCTGCTCGGCCTATCCGCAGATCCTGGCGGCCATCCGCACCGCCGGAGGCCTGGCATGAAGCCCTTCACCTATGAACGGCCCGGCGACGTGGCCACGGCGCTGGCCCTGGTGGCTGAAATCCCCGGCGCCCGCTTCCTGGCCGGCGGCACCAATCTCGTGGATCTGATGAAGCTGCAGATCGAGCAGCCGACCCACCTGGTCGATGTCAGCCGCCTGCCCCTGGCCGAGATCGAGGACACCGCCGAAGGCGGCCTGCGCCTGGGCGCCATGACCACCAACAGCCAGGTGGCGGCCGATCCCCGCGTCCGCGCGCGCTATCCGGCGCTTGCCCAGGCCATCCTGTCGGGGGCCTCGGGCCAGTTGCGCAACAAGGCGACCACGGCCGGCAACCTATTGCAGCGCACCCGTTGTCCCTATTTCTACGACACCACCAAGCCCTGCAATAAGCGCGCGCCGGGCGCCGGCTGCGCCGCCATCGGCGGTATCTCCACCAACACGGCCATCTTCGGGGCCAGCGAGGCCTGCATCGCCACCCATCCCTCGGACATGGCCGTGGCCCTGACCGCTCTGGACGCCAAGGTCGAAACCCAGTCCGGCGCCGGCGAGGCCCGGGTCCTGGCCATGGAGGGCTTCCACCGCCTTCCGGGCGATACGCCGCACATCGAAACCGAACTTCGCCCGGCCGAGATGATCACCGCCGTCGTCCTGCCGCCGCCCCCGCAGGGCGGTCAGATCTATCGCAAGGCGCGCGAACGGGCCTCCTACGCCTTCGCCATCGGCAGCGTGGCGGTGGCCGGCGGCAAGGTCGCCCTGGGCGCAGTGGCCCACAAGCCCTGGCGCGCTGAGGCGGCCGAACTGGCCCTGGAGCAGGGGGCAAGCCCGGCCGAGGCCATGGCCGCCGAGCTGAAGGGCGCGCGGCCCGACGGCCACAACGACTTCAAGCTGAAGCTGATGGCCCGCCTGGGCGCAGCCTGCCTCACCACCACCGGCGCTGGAGACGACCAATGAGCTCGGTCAAGGATTGGGCGGCGCCGACCCCCATCAGCGAAAATCGCAGCGGCCTGATCGGTAAGGGCGTCGATCGCTATGAAGGCCGTCTGAAGGTCACGGGATCGGCCCCCTTCGCCTATGAGGTCGAGGCGCCGTCGCCGCCGGCCTATGGGGTGCTGATCGCCTCGCCGATCGCCAAGGGCATGGTCGCCTCCGCCGACATCTCGCAGGCGCAGGCCGCCCCGGGGGTGCGCCTGGTCTGGACGCCGCACAATGTGCCGGCCCAGGGCGAGCGGGGGGCCAAGATCAATCCCCGCAGCCAGCGGGGCGCCAACCCGGCCCTGGCGCCGCGGATCGAGCATTTCGGTCAGCATGTCGGCTTCGTGGTCGCCGACACCCTGGAAAACGCCAAGGCCGCCGCGGCGCTGGTGCGCTTCGAATACGCGACCGAGCCCGCCGACCTGATCTTCGAGGACAACCTGGCCAAGGGCGAACAGCCCGAGGGCGAGGAGGACGTCCGGGTCGGCGACTTCGAGGCCGCCTTCACTGGCGCGCCGGTGCGCCTGGACGAGACCTATGTCAGCCCGCTGCAAAACCATGCCCAGATGGAGCCCTGCGCCACCACCGCCTGGTGGGACGGCGACAACGTCACGGTTCACACCTCGATCCAGATGGTGAAGGGCGGCCAGCACACCCTGGCCGAAACCCTGATGATCCCGTCAACCCAGGTCCGCCTCGTGACGCGCTATATCGGCGGCGGTTTCGGCGGCAAGGGCCAGGCCTATGACGACCTGACCCTGGCGGCCCTGGCGGCCCGTGAGCTCGGTCAGCCGGTCAAGGTCGCCTACACCCGCCAGCAGATGTTCCAGGCGACCATTCACCGCCCCGCCGTGCACATGCGCGTTCGCCTGGGCGCCCAGGCCGATGGCCGTCTCGACGCCTTCGCCCTTGAAGCCGTGACCCATTGCCGCCGGGAAACGCCGTTTACGGAGCATGCGGCCAACTTCGCCCGCAGCCTCTATGCCGCCCCCAACCGGCTGACCGGCCACCGCCTGGTCAAGCTCGACATCCCAGCGGCCGGCCCCATGCGGGCGCCGGGCGAGGCCTCGGGCATGCTCAGCCTGGAATGCGCCATGGACGAACTGGCCGAACAGCTCGGCCTCGACCCCATCGAGCTTCGCCTGCGCAACGAGCCGGAGACCGACCCGGAGACCGGCAAGCCCTTCAGCACCCGCCAACTGGTTCGCTGCATGGCCGAGGGCGCCCAGCGGTTCGGCTGGGACCGGCGCAATCCGAAGCCCGGCCAGGTGCGTGATGGGCGGTGGCTTGTCGGGCTCGGCATGGCCGCCGCCATCCGCGGCAACTTCCTGCTGCCGGCCAAGGCGGGCGTGCGGATCGTCGCCGACGGGTCCCTTACCCCGCGCCAGGGCATCACCGACTTCGGCACCGGAACCCACACCATC
>CALEOQ010000218.1 GCA_937910255.1 uncultured Caulobacteraceae bacterium
GGAGGCGGGGTGTGGAGTTTTTTTTTTTCAAGCAGAAGACGGCATACGAGATTACGACGTGACTGGAGTTCAGACGTGTGCTCTTCCGATCTCGCGCTCGTGACCAGGCCGATGCGGCCAATGTGGCCAAGAGCGCCTTCCTCGCCACCATGAGCCACGAAATCCGCACGCCTCTGAACGGCGTGCTGGGCATGGCCCAGGCCATGGCGCGAGACGAACTGCCTGAAGCTCAGCGCGAACGCCTGGCAGTGATCCGGCAGGCGGGGGAAACCCTGCTGGTGCTGTTGAACGATCTTCTCGACCTGTCACGGATCGAGGCTGGGCGCCTGGAACTGGAAGACGGGCTGGTGGACATTGTCAGGATCGCTGAAGGCACGCAGGCGACCTTCACCACCCTGGCGGCCGAAAAGGATCTCTATTTCTGCCTCGAGATCGAAGACTCCGCCCGTGGCTATTGGCGCGGCGATCCGACCCGTGTGCGGCAGGTGCTTTATAACGTGGTCTCAAACGCCGTGAAGTTCACCGCGAGGGGGTCGGTGCAGGTCAATGTCGCCCGAAAAGGTTCTCACCTCGTCCTCAACGTCATCGACACCGGGCCTGGGATCGCACCGGACCGGCTGGAAACGCTCTTCGACAAGTTTGTCCAGGCCGACGCCTCGACCACCCGCAAGTTCGGGGGATCGGGCCTGGGCCTGGCGATCTGCCGGGAGCTCTGCGGCCTGATGGGCGGGACGATCACGGTCCAGAGCGTGGTGGACCAAGGGTCGAGTTTCACGGTGCGCCTCCCCCTTCCCCCCGCCGATGCGCCGGAGCCCGCCCCATCGCAGGCGGGCCCGCCCGGCCTGACGGCCCATGCGGGCCGACTCATCCGGGTGTTGGCCGCCGAGGACAACCCCATGAACCAGCTGGTTCTGAAGACCCTTCTCTCGCCCATGATGATTGATCTGCACATCGTCGACGACGGTGAGCGAGCGGTCGAAGCCTGGGCCGACAGCGCATGGGACGTCATCCTGATGGACGTACAGATGCCGAGGATGGACGGGCCGACCGCCACCCGCGCCATCCGCGCCCGGGAAGAGGCCGAGGGGCGACCGAGGACGCCGATCATCGCCCTGACAGCCAACGCCATGTCCCACCATGAAAAGGAATATCTCGACGCCGGCATGGACGCTCTGACGCCCAAGCCTATCGAGCTCGAGCGGCTGCTGGGCGCCCTGGACGCCGTCCTCAGCCCCGACAGCGAGTCCTAGCCATGCCGGATTGGGCGCGGCTGATCTATCTCCTGCTGCTCCTGGCGCTGCTGGCGCCAGCCGGCGTCGCGATCATTCGGCGCTGGATGAACCGGAGATAGGCCTCACCCGCAGCGCACCTCTTTGATCAGCCCGGTCTCGGCGTCATAGAAGAAGTTCAGGCGTCGCGGATGGAAGTCCATGGTCACCGGGCAGGTCGTGCAGGCCACCCGCTGCAGTCCCGGATTCACAGATCGGAAGAGCGTCGTGTAGGGAAAGAGTGTAGATCTCGGTGGTCGCCGGATCATTAAAAAACAAAACACCTCCATTTGCCCTCGCCGTAGTGACCTCCCCCTGCCCCCCGCCCCTCACACACCTCCCACTCTACTTCTCTCTCCGTCCCCACCACATCCTCAGTCCCGCCCACC
>CALEOQ010000219.1 GCA_937910255.1 uncultured Caulobacteraceae bacterium
GGAAGAGGGGACGTGGAAGAGAGGGACGGTGAAAGTAGAAGGCAAGGCAGAAAACAAGGGTGTGGTGAAGGGGTCAGGAGGGGTGGATGTGAGGTAGCATTTGGAATGTTTTTTTTTTCAAGCAGAAGACGGCATACGAGATTACGACGTGACTGGAGTTCAGACGTGTGCTCTTCCGATCTTCGGCATGTCCCCCAGGAAGACGAAGGCGCCGGCGGCGTTCGCCGGCAGCGCCGCAGCGCCGGCCCGCAAGGACGCGCCCATCCCCTCGGCGTGGTCGGCCGCATGGACGACCTGCAGCCGGTCTCCCGCGCCCTGGCGTTTGGCGAAGGTCCGCGACATGGCCGCCACCTCTTCGGCTTCCGACCCCGTCACCAGGATGATTGCCTCGGCCGGGCTGGCGAAGGCCGCGGTCAGCGCGCTGTCGAGCAGCACCCCACCTTCATATCGCGCCAGCAGCTTGCGGCCGCCGAACCTCCGGCCGGCGCCGGCGGCCAGGACAATGGCGCTCCAGACCGCCTGATTGTTCTCCGCCCCTGTCGTCACGGCCCGCCCTCGCCTATGTTGGTCAAACGCCATGACGCCTTACGACGCCCCATCTTCGCAAGCGCCAGCCACGCGGCCTGCGCCCCTGATCGACGGCTTTGGCCGGACGGTGACCTATCTGCGGGTCTCGGTCACCGACCGCTGCGACCTGCGCTGCGTCTATTGCATGGCCGAGCACATGGTCTTCCTGCCCAAGAAGGACCTGCTGACCCTGGAGGAACTGGACCGGGTCAGTTCGGCCTTCATCGCGCTGGGCGTGCGCAAGCTGCGCATCACCGGCGGCGAGCCCCTAGTCCGCAAAGGGGTCATGAGCCTGATCGAGGGCCTGTCGCGACATCTGAAGTCCGGGGCGCTGGATGAGCTGACCCTGACCACCAACGGCACCCGCCTGGCCGAGTTCGCCGAGCCCCTGGCCGCCGCCGGGGTGCGCCGGGTGAATGTCTCCATCGACACCCGCAAGCCCGACCTGTTCCGCCGCCTGACCCGCGGCGGCGACGTGGCCAAGGTGCTGGCCGGGATCAAGGCCGCGCAAGACGCCGGCATCGCCGTCAAGATCAACGCCGTGGCCCTGGCGCAGGACAATGCCGGCGAGCTGCCCGACCTGATCGCCTGGGCCCATGGCGAGGGCATGGACGCTACCCTGATCGAGACCATGCCGCTGGGCGAGATCGAGGTCGACCGCACCGACCAGTTCCTGTCGCTGGCCAAGGTCCGCCAGGCGCTGGAGAGCTTCTGGACCCTGGAGGACATTCCCCTCTCCACCGGCGGTCCGGCCCGCTATGTGCGGGTGGCCGAGACCGGCGGGCGGCTGGGCTTCATCACGCCGATGACCCACAATTTCTGCGAGGGCTGCAACCGCGTGCGGCTGACCTGCACCGGCACCCTGCATACGTGCCTGGGCCAGGAGGACGCCAGCGACCTGCGCGCCGTCCTTCGCGCCGGCGCCGACGATACGGCCCTGGTCGAGGCCATCCGCCTGGCGGTGGACGGCAAGCCCAAGGGGCACGACTTCCTGATCGAACGGTCCGCGGCCCCGGCGCTGGCCCGTCACATGTCGACCACCGGAGGCTGAGGCCATGGCCCGGGTCCTGCTGTTTGGCCGCCTGAGCGACATCGCCGGCTGGCGGGAAAAGACCCTGGAGCCCGCGCCGGCCCGCCTTTCCGAACTTCGTGCCCTGCTGGCCGCCGACGACGCCGTCCTGGGCGAGGCCCTGGCCGCGCCCGGCGTCCAGGTGGCGCTGGACCAGGTGCTGGTGCGCGATGACGCGGCGCTGTCGGCACGTTCAGAAGTCGCCTTCCTGCCGCCCATGAGTGGGGGCTAGGGGCGATGATCAGCCTCACCGACCAGGGCTTCGATCCCGGCCCCCTGCTCTCGGGCTTCTGCCGCGGGCGGGCCGAGACTGGCGCGGTGGCGAGCTTCACGGGCCTGGCCCGCGCCGAGGGCGGCGAGACGAGGATCCTGGAGCTGGAGGCCTATCCCGGCTTCACCGAGGCGCAGATCGGCGCCATCGCCGAGACGGCCCGCACGCGGTTTGACCTGCAGGACCTGATGATCGTCCATCGCATCGGCCAGATCGCGCCGGGCGAGCCCGTCGTCTTCGTGGCCACCGCCGCGTCCCACCGCCGGGCGGCGTTCGAGGCCTGCGACTATCTGATGGACTATCTGAAGAGCCGCGCCCCCTTCTGGAAGAAGGAGCACGGCCCCGAAGGCGCCCGCTGGGTCGAGCCCCGGACGCAGGATCACGAGGACATCGCCCGCTGGGCATGACGGCGCGCGCCGCCCCGGCTAGAACCCCTGAAGACCGCCGACCTTAAGGAGCCGACCATGAATGCGCCCGCCTTCGCCCCTGGGGGCAAGATCGACGAGGCCAAGACCCTGGTCCCGGTCCGCGTCGCCGTCCTGTCGGTTTCCGACACCCGCGACGAGGAGACCGACACCTCTGGCCAGATCCTCGCCGACCGGGTCACCGGCGCCGGCCACGTGCTGGCCGGCCGCACCATCGTCCGCGACGACGTGGAGGCCATTCGCGGCCAGGTCCAGGCCTGGGTCGCCTCGGGCGAGGTGGACGCCGTGGTCACCACCGGCGGCACCGGCATCACCGGCCGCGACGTGACCCCTGAAGCCCTGCAGCCCCTGTTCGACAAGACCCTGGATGGCTTCTCCGTGGTCTTCCATATGGTCAGCTACCAGTCGGTGGGCCTGTCCACCCTGCAGAGCCGCGCCACCGCCGGCATCATCGGCGGGGTCTTCGTCTTCTGCCTGCCCGGCTCCAACGGGGCGGTGAAGGACGGCTGGGACAAGGTGATCTCAGCCCAGCTCGACAGCCGGCACGGCCCCTGCAACATGGTCGAGCTGATGCCCCGGCTGATGGAGCGGTGAGCGGCCTCACCCACATCGACGAGACCGGCCGCGCCCACATGGTCGATGTCTCGGACAAGGCGGTCACCGCCCGCGAGGCCGTGGCCGAGGGCTTCGTTCGCATGGCGCCGGAAACCCTGGCGCTCGCCCTGTCCGGCGACGCCAAGAAGGGCGATGTCCGCGCCACCGCCGAGATCGCCGGCATCATGGCCGCCAAGCGCACCAGCGACCTGATCCCGCTCTGCCATCCGCTGGCCCTGTCCAAGGTCGAGGTCCGTGTGGCGCCCGGCGAGGGTGGCCTATCGGTCACCGCCCGTGTGCGGACCACCGGCCAGACCGGGGTGGAGATGGAGGCCCTGACGGCGGTCTCGGTCGCCTGCCTCACCGTCTATGACATGCTGAAGGCCGCCGAAAAGGGCATGGTCATCGAGGCCGTGCGCCTGACCGCCAAGTCCGGCGGCGCCTCAGGCGACTGGACCGCCCCATGAAGCTGCTGGCCGTCGAGGACGCCCGGGCCCGCATGCTGGCCGAGATCGCGCCGCTGCCGGCGCAGACCCTGCCTCTGGCCGAGGCTATCGGCCGGGTCCTGGCCGAGGATGTCAGCGCCATCCGCGACCAGCCCCCCTTCGACGCCTCGGCCATGGACGGCTGGGCGGTGCGCAGCGGCGACACGCCCGGGACCTTACGCATCATCGGCGAGAGCGCCGCGGGCCATGGCTATGCAGGCGCCCTCGGTCCCGGCGAGGCCGTGCGCATCTTCACCGGCGCGGCCGTGCCCGCCGGCGCCGACGCCATCGTCATCCAGGAAGACGCCCAGCGGGACGGCGAAACCGTGACCACGCCGGAGACCCGGGCGGGTCAGCACCTGCGGCCCCGGGGCGGCGACTTCAAATCAGGCCAGGCCCTGCTGAGCGCCGGCCAGCGCATCGATCCCTGGCGCCTCTCGCTGGCCGCCTCGGCCGGCCGCGCCGAGGTCTCGGTCCGTCGGGCGCCCAGGGTTGCGATCATCTCCACCGGCGAGGAGATCATCGAGGCGCCCGGCGTTCCGGGACCGTTCCAGATCTATGATTCCGGCGCCCCGGCCCTGCTGGCCATGGTCCGCGCCTGGGGGGCGGAGGCTGAAAAGCTCAAGCCCGTCCGCGACGAGCTGGATGCGGTCATCGCCGCCCTGCGGGACGCCGAGGTTGATCTGATCGTCACCGTCGGCGGGGCCTCGGTAGGCGACCACGATCTGGTGCGGGCCGCGGGGGAGGCGCTCGGCCTGTCGATGAAGGTGGCCAGCATCGCGGTGCGGCCGGGCAAGCCGACCTTCTTTGGGGTCCTGGCCGATGGCCGGCGGATGCTGGGCCTGCCGGGCAATCCGGCCTCGGCCTTCGTCTGCGCCGAGTTGTTCCTGCGCCCCATCCTGGCGGCCTATCAGGGCGATCCTGCGCCCTTCGCCACGATCACCGCCCGCGCCGCCACGCCGATGGCGGCCAATGGCCCGCGGGAGCACTGGATGCGGGCGAAGCTGACCCATCAGGACGGCGCGATCAGCATCCAGCCCTATGGGGATCAGGATTCCTCGCTGGTCACCGTGTTCGCCGCCGCCGACGCGCTGCTGCGCCGCCCGCCCGGCAGATCGGAAGAGCACACGTCTGAACTCCAGTCACGTCGTAATCTCGTATGCCGTCTTCTGCTTCAAAAAAAACACCCACAACTCACCAC
>CALEOQ010000220.1 GCA_937910255.1 uncultured Caulobacteraceae bacterium
TCCTGGCCGACGACGCCGGTGACGCCGCCCTGGGCGTCGCGCGACACCTGACCGGAAATGTGGAGCAAGGCGCCGGCCCGGACGAAGGGCACATAGTTGGCGACCGGGGTGGAGGGCTCGGGCAGGCGGACACCCAGCGCGGCCAGACGTTCTTCGACAGTGGACATGCCCTAGTGTCTAGCGCTCACGCCCCCATGAGAAAAGCCCGGTCCGTCGCCGGACCGGGCTCTTGTCGCATTGCTCAGGCGCCGCGGCGCCCGATCGCCTTAGCGGGCGGCTTGCAGACGCTCGACGGTCGCGGTGACGCGCTCGTTCAGCGGCTTCATGGAGTCCTTCATCGAGGCGGTGAAGAGCTCCGACATGCGGGTCATCTCGGCCATGTAGGTTTCCATGGCGGTCTTGGCGAAGGCGGTCTGCAGCTCGACGGCTTCCTGCAGGCTCTTGGCCTGGCTGAGCGACTTGGCGGCGACCATCTGGTCTTCCACGGTCTTCTTGGAATAGGCCATGGCATGGGCGCCGACGGCCTCGGCGCCCTTGGCGGCGGCCGTGGCCGAGGCGACCATCGCCTCCAGATTCTTCTTCGAATAGGTGTTGGTTTCGGCGAGCGCGGTCAGGGACTTTTCGATGGCGTCCTTGAAAGCGGTGTTGCCGGCCATGGTGAATTGCTCGGCGGTGGACTTGGCGTTGGTTTCAGCGGCGGCGGCCATGGCTGATCTCCTTGACGGGCGGCAGGGTGCGGTCTGGCGAACGGACGCGGCGGACCGCGAGAAACTGACGAAAGTTACTTAACGCACCCGCAACATCCCATGTTGCATCGCAGCAGTCAATAAGACTTTTGTGCGCCGCACAATTTCTGACGCTGCCGCCGAAATGATCTGAACCCCCGTCTGCGCATAGCTTCACCACTCGCCCATCAGGCGGGCGATGCGGCATTTTGGAATGCTCAACAGGTGTTTACCCTCGCGCAAGGGGCGATATGCCATGTTAGCCTTCTGTCCTCGGCGTGCGCCTCGGGGGGCGCGCCGGAAAACCCAGACACGACGGACGAAGCGATGTTCAAACGCGCCCGCCGCCCGATTCTCGCCGGCCTCTTCGCGATCGCCGCGGCCTGCGGCCTCACGGCCGCGCCGGCCGCACAGGCGCAGATCCCCTATCTGCAGTTGCCGGCCCAACAGCCAAAGTACGCATCGATCGTGGTGGACGCCGCCAGCGGCGAGGTGCTGTACGCCAAGCGCGCCGACAGCGACCGCTACCCCGCCTCCATCACCAAGGTGATGACCATCTATCTGCTGTTTGAGGAACTGGCCGCCGGCCGCCTCTCCCTGGACGATCGCATCCCCTTCTCCACCCGCGCCGCGGCCGCGCCGCCCACCAAGCTGTTCGTGAAGGCCGGCGATTCGATCACGGTGGACGAAGCCCTGCACGCCCTGGCGATCCGCTCGGCCAATGACGTGGCTGTGGCCGTGGCCGAGAAGCTCGGCGGCAGCGAGGCGCGCTTCGCCGCCCTCATGACCCTGCGCGCCCGCGAGCTCGGCATGGACTCCACGACCTTCGTCAATGCGTCCGGCCTACCTGACAGCCGCCAGATCTCCACCGCCCGGGACCTGGCGGTGCTGTCGCGCGCCATCATGCGCGACTTCCCGCAATATTATGACCTGTTCAGCACGGGCCAGTTCACCTTCCGGGGCACGGTGATCCGCGGCCACAACAGCCTGCTGCGCCGGGAGCTCGGCGTCGACGGGCTGAAGACCGGCTACACCAACGCCTCGGGCTACAATATCGCCATCTCCGGCGTCCGCCAGGGCCGGCGCCTGATCGTGGTCGTCCTCGGCGGCGCCTCGACGGCGGCTCGCGACAACCACGCCGAGGACCTGCTGCTCACCGGATTCGACGTGGCCAACCGCCGCGATCGCGGGGAGCGGATCACCGTGGCCCAGAACCTGTTCGAGCCCGACCCCAGCGGTCAGATCATGCGCCCCTCCCGCGAACAGGGGGACGGCGAACAGGACGGGCTGAAGATCGTGCTTGCTTCGGCTCCCCCGCCGCCGCCGGCCGCCACCCGCTCGTCCGCCGCCGCGCCGGCCGGCCAATGGCAGGTTCAGGTGGGCGCCTTCCGCTCGCGGAACCTGGCGCAGGAACAGCTGAAGATGACGCGCCGCCGGTTCGCCAGCGCCTTCACAGGCGCCGACACCATGGTCACCGATCCCAGCTCCGGCTTCTATCGCGCCCGGTTCACCGGCCTGACCGAGGCCAAGGCCAAGGACGCCTGCGAAACCCTCAAGGCGCGCAACCAGGCCTGCATGGTCATCGACCCCGCCTGAGCGCGTTCGGTAAAAATGGAATCCGGTTTTACGGGTGAAACGCGCTCAAACCTTAAGATCCTGAGACCCGCTCAGCGGCGGAGCAACCGGTCGCGGGCGGCGTTGAGCTGGGCGGCCAGCCCCGCCGAGCCGCCGGCGTCGGGATGGGCGCGGCGCATCAGGCGGGTATAGGCGGCCTGGATGTCTTCCGACGTCGCCTCCGCATCGACTCCCAGGATCGATCGGGCGTCCTGCTCGCTCATGGCGCTGGTCCGCGGCGCGGGGCCGGCCCCGGCCCCCTGGCCGCGGGCGCTCATGGCCAGCCATAGTCCCAGGATGATGAGAACCGGCGCAAAGGCCCAGCCACCGCGGACGGCCAGGAAGGCGGCGCCGGCGAAGGCGGCGATCGAGGCCACGCCTGAAAGGACCCGCAAGCCCGGCCGCTGAAACACCGGCCGGCCGCGCCGTCCCAGCCAGACGAAGACGGCCAAGGCCGCGGCGCCGAGGGCCAGATAGAGCATGGGGCTATTCGGCCGCCATCAGGGTCTGGCCTGTCACCTCGCCCAGCCCCAGGGCGCCGATCAGGGCGCGCAGCTCCTGGCGGGCGGCGACATGCTGCAGCGAGATGGAGACCGGACGGATGGTCGGGGACAGGTCGGCGATGGTCAGGCCGAAGGGATAGAGCTCGCGATAGATCACCCGGTCGCGCAGGCCGGGCCCGACGCGGAAGCCAACCCGGCGCGACAGGGCCTTGACCCGCTCATCCAGGCGGCGGCGATTGCGGGCCTCGGTGGGCGCCAGGCGGTTGCGCAGCACCACCCAGTCGATGGAGCGTCCGTCCGCCACGGCCCGGGCCTTGCGGCTGTCCCATACGGTGACCGAATAGAGTCCGGGTCGCTTGAGATCCAGGCTGACGGGATCGACGACGCCCAGCATGTCGAAATCGACGAAGCTGTCGTTCATCGGCGTGACGATCAGATCGGCCAGGCCATGGGCCTGGCGGGAGATGGCCGTATCGCCCCCAGGGGTGTCGATCAGCACGAAGTCGGCGGCCACATTGGCGGCCTCAAACGCCTGCTGGAAGGCTGCCAGGGCCTCACTGTCGGGGGCCAGGGCCAGGTCCGGGCTGAGGGGGAATTCCAGCGGCAGCGGGGCCTCGACCTCATTGGCCGCCAGCCAGGCGCGGCGGCTGGCGAAGAAGTGGCCCATGGACTGCTGGCGAAGGTCCAGGTCCAGCACCGCCACCTTGGCGCCGCCATACATCAGGGCCACGGCCAGGTGCAGGGCGATGGTGGACTTGCCAGCGCCGCCCTTCTCGTTTCCGACGACGATCACACGGGGTTGGGACATTCGTCCTGCTCCATCGATTCGGCCAAGCGGGCCAATAGGTTAACGAGACGCTTATGCTGGCCCCAAGGTCAACTTGGCAGGCCCCCGCCCCTGTGGACGGATGGACGCACCCCCGCCCATCGGCCATAAGCCCGACACCCTGTTTCCAGCCATCCGAGGCCCCATGCCCGCCGAATTCCTGCCCGTCGTCCGCACCGTGGCCGAGCTTCGCGCCCAGGTCCGCGCCTGGCGGGCGGCCGGTGCGACCGTGGCCATGACGCCCACCATGGGCGCCTTGCACGAGGGGCACCTGTCGCTCGTACGGTTGGCCAAGACCCGCGCCCGCCGGGTGGTGGCCAGCATCTTCGTCAATCCGACCCAGTTCGGCCCGAACGAGGACTTCGACCGCTATCCGCGCAACGAGGCCGGCGACGCCGAGCTGTTGGCCAGCGCCGGCTGCGACCTGCTCTATGCCCCGGATGTGAGCCAGATCTACCCGCCGGGCTTCTCCACAAAGATCAGCATCTCCGGCGTTTCCGAACCCCTCGATGGGGCGGCCCGGCCGGGCCACTTCGACGGTGTGGCGACTGTCGTCGCCAAGCTGCTCAACCAGGCCCAGCCCGACCTGGCGGTGTTCGGCGAGAAGGACTACCAGCAGCTCCAGCTGATCCGCCGGCTGGTGCTCGACCTCGACCTGCCGGTGGAGATCATCGGCGCGCCGACCGCCCGGGCGCCGGACGGCCTCGCCCTGTCCTCCCGCAACGCCTACCTCACGCCCGAACAGCGGATCATCGCCGGGCGGCTCAATGTCGTGCTGGCCGACGCCGCGGCCCGGCTGAAGGCGAGATCGGAAGAGCACACGTCTGAACTCCAGTCACGTCGTAATCTCGTATGCCGTCTTCTGCGTGAAAAAAAAAAAAAGAACAGAAGGCAGCAACCCAAGCTCCCACCAGAGTCGACCTCACCGCACTGCACCAGCGCAGCCGCACGCGCATC
>CALEOQ010000221.1 GCA_937910255.1 uncultured Caulobacteraceae bacterium
GTGCGGGGACGACAGTACTGGATGAGAGAGTGCTGGACGACGCAGGTTTTGTTTTTTTTTTTTTTAAGGATCCGGCGCCCCCCGAGATCTACACGCTTCCCCTACACGACGCTCTTCCGATCTCCGCGACCCGCCGCTCGCCGCGATAGACGGCCCGCACGCCTTCGGCGTCGCCCAGGCCGATCAGCGGGCGGTTGTCATTGGGGTCTTCCCGCAGCAGGCCCTCGAACAGCAGCTGATCCACCAGGTCGCGCCAGGCCATCGCGCTGCGGTCCTGGCCGATGCCGAAGGTGGTGAGGCCGGCCTCGAAGTCCGACGGGTCCTTGGTCTTGCCCAGCAGATGGTCCACCAGCCGGCCGCGGCCGAACCGCCCGCCCATCCGGTGGACGGCTGAGAGCGCCTTCTGGGCGGCCTCGGTGGCGTCTTCAGTCTCCGGCGGGGAGAGGCAGACATCGCACTGGCCGCAGGGCTCCACCCCCTCCTCGCCGAAGTAGCGGCGGACGGCGGCGGCCCGGCACGTGGCGCCCTCCAGCATGGCGTAGAGCTGGCGCACCTTTCGCACCTGCACCTGCTTGACGCTGTCATCCATCTCCCGGCTGTCGATGCGCCGCAGGGCCCAGGCGAGGTCCGAGGCGCCATAGAGGGTGATGCCTTCGGCCAGGTCGCCGTCGCGGCCGGCCCGGCCGATCTCCTGCCAATAGGCCTCGATGGAGCCCGGGGGATCGGCGTGGATGACGAAGCGCACGTCGGGCTTGTCCACCCCCATGCCAAAGGCGATGGTCGCCACCATCACCGCATCCTCAGCCTCTAGAAACGCTTCGAGCCGGTTGGCGCGGACATGCTTGTCCAGGCCCGCATGATAGGCCTGGGCGTCGACGCCGGCCTGACGCAGGGCCTCAGCGATCCGTTCAGTGCCGTCGCGGGAGCCGGCATAGACCACGCCTGACCTGCCCCGCCGCTCGGCCACCAGCTCCAGCACCCGCTTCTGGGCGGGGCCGGACTTGCGCTCAGCGAACAGGGCGAGCTCGGGCCGGGCGAAGCTCGCCACAAACTCAAGCGCGTCTTCCAGGCGCAGCTCGGCGCGGATGTCGTCGCGGGTCCGGGCGTCGGCGGTGGCGGTGACCGCCAGGCGCGGCACGTCGGGGAACAGGTCGGCGAGCCGTCCCAGCGTGCGATAGTCAGGGCGAAAGTCGTGGCCCCACTGGCTGACGCAGTGGGCCTCGTCGATGGCGATCAGGGCCAGCGGCGTGCGCCGCAGCCGCTCCATCATGTGCGGGGCCATCAGACCTTCGGGCGACACATAGAGCAGGTCGAGCTCGCCGGCCTCCACCCGCCGCCAGGTCTCTGCGCGCTCGGCGGGTTCGATCGCGGAGTCCAGACGCGCAGCCGCCACGCCCGACTGCTGCAGGGCGGCGACCTGGTCGGTCATCAGGGCGATCAGGGGCGAGACCACCAGGCCAAGGCCCGGCCGCAGCATGCTGGGGATCTGGTAGCAGAGGCTCTTGCCGCCGCCGGTGGGCAGGACAGCCAGGGCGCTGCGCCCGGCCAGGGCCTCTGTGATCACCTCGCCCTGAAGGCCCCGGAAATCTGTGTGTCCGAAGGTGCGGCGCAGGACCTCCCGCGCCTCGGCGAGCGAAGCGGTCATGGCCGCCTTATGGGCTGTATCGGCGACCCGGTTGAAGGGAAAACTGCGTTGATCCTCAGCCGAATCCGGCGCGGCCCTGGATATCGCGCACCGCCTTCAGCAGCCGCAGGGCGCCGCGGCCGTCCAGGCGGTCGGGGGAAAAGGCCCGCCGCTGTTCGAGCGCGTCCAGCAGGGCGTCATCGGCGTCCGACAGGGAGCGGGCGCACATATTCCAGTCGCCGAAGGCCCGGGCGCTGGCCGGCTCGATCTCCAGCACCTTGGCGCCGGCGTGGCGCGGATCGGCGGCGATGCGCTCATAGCGGTCCTGCACGGCGGCGCCGGGACCCTCCAGAGCCTGGACGAACCAGCCCCCATGGACCAGCAGCAGGCCGGTGATCGACTGCTCGCGATTGTTGCGGATCGAGGCTGCGATGATGTCGCTCACCACCTCGTCCAGCGCGGCGCCGGGCGGCAGGTTCTGGCGACTGGCGTAGATCAGCCGTTGCAGGCCCCCCGGACGCGGTTCGGGGCGGGGGACGGAGTCGGCGCTGGGGTCGAGGGATGTCATGCCCTCGCCCAAATGGCGAAACCGCCGGAAGGTTCAACCAAATCCGTCGCGCGAGATCGGAAGACGTCGTGTAGGGAAAGAGTGTAGATCTCGGTGGTCGCCGGATCATTAAAAAAAACACACAAAAAAATGAATACTCTATATCGAGCGCGTAGATATCAGCAGACAGCTGAGGCACACGACC
>CALEOQ010000222.1 GCA_937910255.1 uncultured Caulobacteraceae bacterium
CTGGGCGTCTTGGTGAGGATGCCGAAATGATCTGCCAGGTTGGCAGACGATGTTTAAGACTGTAAAAAACGAAGATTTCATGATCTTGTCGGTGGCGATGGATGCCGATATCGAGGCAGCGCGCCCAGGACGCTGATGATGAAGCTCATCATCGAGCTCTGGAGGAACATGTTCACCACCATGGCGATCACCAGGCCGATCAGGCCGACGATCAGGAAGCTGCCGAAGGCGGTCAGGTCCTTCTTGGTGGTGTAGCCGAACAGCGACAGGGCGCCGAAGGCCGCGGCCGTGATCAGGAAGGTCGAGGCGATGGAAGCGCCGGTATAGACCAGGGTCAGCACGCCCATGCCCGCCCCGATCAGGGCGACGATGGTCCAGTAGAGCATCCCGGAGGATTTCGGGGTGGCGTTCTTCAGGGCGAAGGCCCCGAACAGCATCACACCCAGCGGCGCGAAGGCCACAATCATCCCAAGGATGGTCATTCCGGCCAGGCGTCCGTCCGGCGTCACCGTATACATCAGGTCGCGGACAGGCGGATATTGACCGGTCACGAAGGCCAGGACGGCCGACACGACGAGGCCAAGCGCCACCTTGTTGTAGACGCCAAGCATGAAAGCGCGAAGACCCGCATCCACCGACATGTCGGCGCGATCCGCGGGGATCGAGCGCGCGTGGGCACGGTTGAAGTCGCTCATCGAGGCAAAGCCCTTTCTTGTGCGCGTCCATCATCGGACGCTGTTCTAATATCGGGACGCGAGGGGGTTCTGACAAGGATAACCGGTAAGTGGGCAGGGGAAATCGTTGGTTCCACTGGTGAAATGGCCGCCCGCCCGGGTCGGGCGAACTCTTCGGTCAAGCCCGGGCGCGGCGTTGAGGTGGCGACCGGCTCTCCTGGCTTGGAGACGCCCAGGGGGCTGGCGTAGACTCCGCTCATGCTCCGTCTCTTCGCCGCCCTGGCCGTGCCCGAGGATGTCGCCGACGTCCTGGGGACCCGGCAGCACGACCTGCCCGGCGCCCGCTGGCGCCCGCCTGAGGCCCTGCACGTCACCCTTCGCTTCTTTGGCGAGATCCCGGAAAACCAGGCCGACGACCTGGACGCCGAGCTGGGCTGCGTCACGGGCCGCCCGTTGCAGTTGGAGCTCGAAGGCGTCGGCGCGTTCGGGGAAGGCCGCGAGATCCATGCCATCTGGGCCGGGGTGGCGGAGAACGCCGAGCTGAGACAGCTGGCGGGCCGCTGCGAGGCGGCCGCCCGGCGTGCGGGCCTGGCCCCCGACCGGCGGGTCTATCGGCCCCACGTCACGCTGGCCTATCTGTCGCGGCCTGATCCGGCGCAGGTGGCGGCCTGGATCCAGCGCAACAACCTGCTGAAGTCCCCGCCCTTTAGCGTGACGAGCTTTGGCCTCTATTCCAGCCGGCGCGGGGCTTCGGGACCGGCCTATCGCCTGGAGAAGGACTATCCCCTGGTCTGAGGCGCCTCAGACGGCCGCGGCGTGGTCGCGCAGGACGCCCAGGGTCACGATGGCCAGGGTCTCCTCGTGGGTCGCCTCCAGCACCACCTGCGGCGCGCAGCCGGCGTCCAGGGCCTCCTTCCAGCGGGGCGCGCACAGGCACCAGCGGTCGCCGGGGCGAAGCCCGGGAAAGCCGCTTTCCGGTACGGGGGTCGACAGGTCGTTGCCCACCGAGCGGGAATAGGCCAGGAACTCCGCCGTCATCACCGCGCAGACCGTGTGCAGCCCCAGGTCGTGGGGGCCGGTCTCGCAACAGCCGTTGCGGAAAAAGCCCGTCACCGGGTCCATCGAGCAGCGTTGCAGCTCGCCCCCCAGGACGTTCAAGGCGTCGGCGTCGTATCGGATGGTCATGGCGCCATTCTAGACGCTAAGACGGAGGCTGCGCCAAGGGAGTCCGCATCCATGAGACCGCCTTCCGCCTCTGAGCCGCAAGGGACCGCCGGCGCCCCGGCCGCCCGGCCGCGACGCAGCGCCCTCTACATGCCCGCGGCCAACGCCCGGGCCATGGACAAGGCGCGCACCCTGGCCTGCGACGTGGTGATCCTCGACCTGGAGGACGCCGTCGCCCCCGACGCCAAGGTCGAGGCCCGCGAGGCGGCCTGCGCGGCCGTGGCGGCGGGCGGCTTCGGGGCGCGGGAAGTGGTGATCCGCATCAACAGCCTGTCGACCGAATGGGGCCAGGCTGATTTGGCCGCGGCGGCGGCCGCCGCGCCCGACGCCGTTCTGGTTCCCAAGATCGATGGCCCGGACGACTTGGCGGCCTATGCGCAGGCCCTGCCGCCGGGCACAGACCTGTGGGCCATGGTCGAGACCTGCCGGTCGCTGTTTCGTCTGGAGCCCCTGGCCGCGGCGGCGGGCGACCATCGCCTGACCACCCTGGTGGTCGGGACCAACGACCTGGCCAAGGAGATGCGCTGTCGCCCCGACGTGGACCGCGCCCCCCTGCTCGCGCCGCTGTCGCTGATGGTGGCCGCGGCCCGGGCGCACGGACTTGTGATCCTGGACGGGGTCTATAACGCCATCGACGACGATCCGGGCCTGGCCCGCCAGTGCGCGCAGGGCGCCGCCTTCGGTTTCGACGGCAAGACCCTGATTCACCCTCGCCAGATCGAGACCGCCAACCGCGCCTTCACGCCGGATCCGGAAGCCGTGGACTGGGCGCGCAAGGTGGCCGAGGCCTTTGATTTGCCTGAAAATACGTCTAGGGGCGTGATCCGGGTGGAGGGCCGCATGGTCGAGCGGTTGCACCTGGACGAAGCTCTGCGCCTGATCGCGGTGGCCCGCGCCATCGAAGCGGCGTCGGGCGCGCCGGGCGACGCCGCCTGATCGAAGACCAGGGCCAGACCCGCGGCCCTACAGGGAGCTACGCCATGCGACCGATCGCCGAGACGTTTCGCCACCCCGTCCTGGCCGGCCTGCTGCTCGCCGGCCTCATGGCGGCGCCGGCCCTGGCCCAGGACCGCGATCCGATCGGCGACCTGTTGAACGGCGATGGCCCGGTGAGCACTGCGCCTGCGCCGGCCGAGGTCTCCCCCACCCCGGTGACGCCGGCGACCACGCCAGCGACGCCGCCCGCCGCGACCCCCACGCCCCGCCCCGCGGTGCGCCCCGCGTCGGCCCCCGTCCCCACCGTGATCCCGAGGACCCCGCCGCCGCGGCCCAGCGACACCATCGCCTCCCAGCCGGTGTTCCTGGACGAACGCC
>CALEOQ010000223.1 GCA_937910255.1 uncultured Caulobacteraceae bacterium
TAGCGCGCTCGCGTGCTGTGTGTGTTGTGTGTGACGCGATTGCACCTACGGTTCGTTTTTGTATTTTTTTTTTTTCAAGCAGAAGACGGCATACGAGATTACGACGTGACTGGAGTTCAGACGTGTGCTCTTCCGATCTGGCGCGCTCGCGCAATGACCAGGTGGCGCTGGACTTCCGCATGTGGGTCCGCGAGGCCTGCCATCGCACGGCTGAACAGCTTCAGGCCCTGCAACGAGCCCTGGTGGCCCAGGCCGAGGCCCATGCCGACACCCTGATGCCCGGCTTCACCCACCTGCAGCCGGCCCAGCCGGTGACCTTCGGCCATCACCTGATGGCCTATGTGGAGATGTTCGGCCGCGACGCCTCGCGCTTCACCGACGCCGCGGCCCGCATGAACGAGTGCCCCCTGGGCGCCGCGGCCCTGGCCGGCTCGCCCTTCCCCATCGACCGGCACGCCACGGCCAAGGCCCTGGGCTTTGCGCGGCCCACGGCCAACTCCCTCGACAGCGTGTCCTCCCGCGACTTCGCGCTGGAGGCCCTGGCGGCCGGCGCCATCTGCGCCACGCACCTGTCGCGCCTGGCCGAGGAGATCGTGATCTGGATGACGCCGCAGTTCGGCTTCATCGCCCTGTCGGACGCCTTCACCACCGGCTCGTCCATCATGCCGCAGAAGAAGAATCCCGATGCGGCTGAGCTGGTCCGGGCCAAGGCCGGCCGCATGCTGGCGGCCTTCACCCAGCTGGCCGTGGTGATGAAGGGCCTGCCGCTGGCCTATTCCAAGGACATGCAGGAGGACAAGGTCCCCACCTTCGAGGCCTTTGACGTGCTGGACCTGTCCCTGGGCGCCATGACCGGCATGGTCGCCGACCTGACCCCCAACGCCGCGCGCATGGCCGCCGCCGGCGGCGCCGGCTTCTCCACCGCCACCGATCTGGCCGACTGGCTGGTGCGGACCCTCGACATGCCCTTCCGCGACGCCCACCACGTCACCGGGGCGGCGGTGAAGCGGGCCGAGGAGTTGGCCTGCGATCTGGCCGATCTGCCGCTGGAAGAGATGAAGGCCCTGGACCCGCGCATCGGCTCCGGCGTTTATGAGGTTCTGACACCGGCCGCATCCGTGGCCAGCCGCAAAAGCTATGGCGGCGCCGCCCCCGACCAGGTTCGCGCCCAGGTCGCCCGCTGGAAGGACTTGCTGAAATGAACCTCCGCGCCCCGCTGCTCATGGCCCTGGCCAGCGCCCTCGCCCTGGCCGCCTGCGGCAAGGCCGGCGGTCTGGATCGTCCGCCGCCCCTGTGGGGCGACCCGGCCACGGGCGAGATCGTCGCCCCGCGCCCGTCGGCCAGCAAGCCGGTGGACACGGTCGATCCGCGCACCCGCGCCACGAACCCGGCCCCGCCGCGGACCCTGCCTATCGAAGGCACCGCCTCCAGCCCCACCTCGTCCTCGCCCCAGGGCGCCCTGCCCGACCCCTACGCCAATCCCCGATGAATCATTTCGAGCTGCGGGAGGGGGAACTCTTCTGCGAGGACGTGGCCCTGACCGACATCGCCAAGGCGGTCGGCACCCCGGTCTATGTCTATTCCACCGCCACCTTCGAGCGGCACTATACGGTCCTGCGCGAGGCGCTGGAGGCCGAGGGCGTGCGCGACCCGCTGATCGCCTTTGCGGTGAAGGCCAACTCCAACCTCGCCGTGCTCAGGACCCTGGCGCGGCTCGGCGCCGGGGCCGACACCGTTTCTGAGGGCGAGATCCGCCGGGCCCTGGCCGCCGGCGTGCCGCCTGAACGCATCGTGTTCTCCGGGGTCGGCAAGACCCGGTCCGAAATCGCCTTCGCCCTGGAAACCGGGGTCAGCGAAATCAATGTCGAGTCCGAGCCGGAGATGATCGCCATCGCCCAGGTGGCGCAAGGCCTGGGCAAGCGCGCCACCATCGCCTTTCGGGTCAATCCCGACGTGGCGGCCGGCGGCCACGCCAAGATCGCCACCGGCAAGTCGGAGAACAAGTTCGGCGTCTCCTTCGCCGAGGCCGAGCGGCTGTACGCCCAGGGCTCCAACAACGCCTGGCTGAATCCCGTGGGGGTGGCCTGTCACATCGGCAGCCAGATCACCGACCTGGCCCCCATGGCCGAGGCCTTCGCCAAGATGGCCGGCCTGGTCGGGCGCCTGAAGGGCGAGGGCCTGTCGGTGGAGCGCCTGGACCTGGGCGGCGGACTGGGCGTGCCCTATTTCAACCAGCCCGAGCCCCCGTCGCCGGCCGACTACGCCAAGGTGGTGGCCCAAGCCACCCGGGGCCTGGACGTGGCGCTCGCCTTCGAGCCCGGCCGGGTGATCGCCGCCAACGCCGGCGTGCTGCTGGCGCAGGTGGTGCATATCCACGAGCGTCCGGAGGGCCGGCGCTTCCTGGTGCTGGACGCGGCCATGAACGACCTGCTGCGGCCGGCCATGTATGACGCCTATCACGACATCCGCGCGGTCCGTCCCCGCGACGGCGAGGCCAAGGCCTATGATGTGGTCGGCCCGGTCTGCGAAACCGGCGACACCTTCACCCGCGACCGGTCCCTGCCGGCGTTCGAGGCCGGCGACCTGGTGGCCTTCATGAGCGCGGGCGCCTATGGCGCCTCCATGGCCAGCGAGTACAACAGCCGGCCCCTGGTCCCCGAGGTGCTGGTCAAGGGGGCCGACTTCGCCGTCGTCCGGCCACGCCCGACCTATGAGGAGATGCTCGCCCGGGAGGCCTCGGCGCCCTGGCTCTGATCGCATCAGGCCCGGACCTGCGTCGGCGTGACGCATCTAATGTTGGCATCTGTCACAGACCTTAATTATGGTCGGGCCATGTCCAAGCTTCGCATCCTGGCGGTCTCCGCCACGCTCGCCCTGGCTACGGCCTGCGCCCCGACCATGGGGCCTCCGCCCCCGCCGCCGGGCGTTTCTCCTCCGTCGCCCACCGTCTTCCGGCCGGAGGACTTCTCGTGGTCGGCGGTTCCGGGACGCAACACCATCGATGGTCGGCTGACCTATCGCCAGGGCGCGGCGCGGTTCACCTGCTCGGGCGCCGGCGTGGTGCTGACGCCGGAAACGCCCTGGACCCGGCGGCGGATGAGCATCCTCTATTCGTCGCCCGAGGCCGCCGCCCTGCCGGCCAATGAGGTTCGCGCCCGGACGCCCTCGGCGCCCAATGACGACTATTCGTCCTTCGTGCGGCGCACCACCTGCGACGCGGCCGACCGGTTCACCTTCTCCAACCTGCCCGACGGCGCCTGGTTCGTGATCACCGTGGCCCGCCCCCTGGCCGGCGGCGAAAGCGTGGCCATCATGCGCCGGGTCGTCACCCGCAGCGGCCGGGTCAGCCCCGTCGATCTCTAGATCTGCTGACGTAAGCGTGACACGGCTTGTCGCCCGTCGCCGGAACCCCCGGGGCGGGCGAAGTCTTTCCTGGTCATGGCTTCGCTTCCCAAGACCCAAGAGACCCTGCCGAAAACGCCGGCCGCCGCCCGCACCGCCATCTACGCCCTGGGCCTGGCGAGCCTGGCCATCGGCCTGATCAAGACGACGCGTCCGTCGGCGATTTCCGAGCGCACCGGACTCGGCGAGGCCTCCATGGTCCGCACCCTCGGCCTGAGGGAAATGGCGGCCGGCGCAGGCCTGCTGCTGGACGGCGGCGACAAGCGCTGGCTGGTCGCCCACGGGCTGAACAGCGCAGGCCAGGTCGCCTTGCTGCTCAAGGCGCGTCCTGCAGACGCCCGCCAGTGGCGGGGCTTGGCGCTGTTCTATGGCGTCATCCTGGGCCTGACCCTGGCCGATATCTATGCGGGCCAGCGCCTTCGCAAAACCAAGGGCTGAAACGACAGACGCCCTCCCTGCGAACAGGAAGGGCGTCCAGGCTCAAGATGTCGCCTCGGTGGTTAGTGGACCTGGGCGCGGCCGATCTCCAGACCGTCTTCGCCGGCCCGCACCTCGATCACCGCGCCATCGTCCAGGTCGCCCGCCAGCAGCTTGCGTGCGATGGGGTCGATCAGCGCCTTCTGAATGACCCGCTTCAGCGGTCGGGCGCCGTAGACCGGGTCGTAGCCCTTGTCCCCCAACCAGGCCATGGCCGAGTCGTCGAGGGAAAGGGTCATGCGGCGATCGGCCAGCATCTTCTCGACCCGCTGCAGCTGGATGCCGACGATATTGTCCATCTCCGCCCGGCCGAGCCGCTTGAAGAGGATGATTTCGTCGATCCGGTTCAGCAGTTCGGGCCGGAAATGGCTGCGGACCACATCCATCACCATCGGCCGCACGGCTTCCACCGGCTCGCCCTCGGCCTGGGCGGCCAGGAATTCCGAGCCCATGTTCGAGGTCATGATGATCAGGGTGTTGCGGAAGTCGATGGTGCGCCCCTGGCCATCGGTCAGCCGGCCATCGTCCAGCACCTGCAGCAGGATGTTGAACACATCGGGGTGGGCCTTCTCGACCTCGTCGAACAGGATCACCTGGTAGGGCCGACGACGGATCGCCTCGGTCAGCGCCCCGCCCTCGTCATAGCCGACATAGCCCGGAGGGGCGCCGATCATGCGGCTGACCGAGTGCTTCTCCATGTACTCGCTCATGTCCAGGCGAGTGATGGCCTGCTCGTCGTCGAACATGAATTCGGCCAGCGCCTTGGTCAGCTCGGTCTTGCCCACGCCCGTGGGGCCGAGGAACAGGAAGGAGCCGATGGGCCGGTTGGGATCCTGCAGGCCCGCCCGGGCGCGGCGCACGGCGTCGGAGACGGCGACCAGCGCCTCCTCCTGGCCGACCACTCGCCCGCGGAGATAGTCCTCCATGGACAGGAGCTTCTCGCGCTCGCCCTCCAGCATCTTGTCGACGGGCACGCCGGTCCAGCGGCTGACCACGGCGGCGATCTGCTCGGCGTCGACCACCTCGGGACTGACGGGTTCCTCGGCGGCGGCGGTTTCAGCTTCAGCCAGGCTCCGCTCCAGGGGCGGGATTTCGCCGTAGGCGATCTCTGAGGCCCGCTGCAGGTCGCCCCGGCGCTGGGCGGCGACCAGTTCGGCGCGCAGCCGGTCCAGGGCCTCGCGGATCTGGGCGGCGGAGCTCAGCTTGTCCTTTTCCGCCTTCCAGCGACCAGTCATGCCGGCGGATTCGGCCTCCAGTTCGACAAGCTCGTCCTCCAGCTTTTCCAGCCGCGCCTTGGAGGCGGCGTCAGTCTCCCGGGTCAGGGCCTCGCGCTCGATCTTCAGCTGGACGATCCGGCGGTCGATCTCGTCCAGCTCCTCGGGCTTGGAGTCGACAGCCATGCGCACCCGGCTGGCGGCCTCGTCCACCAGGTCGATGGCCTTGTCGGGCAGGAAGCGGCAGGCGATGTAGCGGTTCGACAAGGTCGCGGCGGCCACGATGGCGAGATTGGAAGAGCACACGCCTGAACTCCAGTCCCGTCGTAATAGCGTCTGCCCTCTTCTTCTTTCAAAAACAAA
>CALEOQ010000224.1 GCA_937910255.1 uncultured Caulobacteraceae bacterium
GTGTGTTGGGTTGGAAGGCAGCGCGTCGCCACGCGGGGGGGGGGGGTGGGGGGTGGGGGGGGGGTTTTTTTTTTTAATGATCCGGCGGCCACCGAGAGCTACACTCTTTCCCTACACGACGCTCTTCCGATCTGGCGACCTTCGCCTATCGCGCGGCCCGCCGCCTGCTGGGCGCGCCGCCGGCCAAGGGCCACGGGGTGCTGGGCGTCGATCCCGACCATCCCATCGCCCGGCAGGTCTCGGCCCGGTCCCATCCCGACCTGCTGGTCATCGAGCGGATGGGAGAGGACGGCAAGCTGCGCAAATCGATCCCCGTGGACGAGGCGCGCAAGCTCTCGGACTTCTTCTCCAAGTCGCCGGCCTCGGCGCCGCACCGGGTGGCGATCATCGACCCGGCCGACGACCTGAACGTCAACGCCGCCAACGCGGTGCTCAAGACCCTGGAGGAGCCGCCGCCGAGCGGCGTGATCTTCATCGTCTCCCATTCGCCGGGCCGGCTTCTGCCCACCATCCGCTCCCGCTGCCGACGGCTGCTGTTCCGGCCCCTCGGCCTGGAGGCGACGGCGGCCTTCGTGCGCGACCACACCAGCGCCAATCCGGAGGAGGCCCTGCGGCTGGCGCGGATGTCCGGCGAGGCGCCGGGCCGGGCGCTGACTCTGGCCGCCGGCCCCGCCATCGCGCTGGATGATGCGGCCCGCGAGATCCTCGGGCGCCTGCCGGACCTGGACGAGGCCGCGGCGCTGGCGCTCACCGACCGGTTCCGGGGCGGGGAGGGGGCGGCCAACTTCACCCTGTTCCTCGACCGCCTGGGCGAGCGTATCCACACCCTGGTGCGGGAGCGGGCGAGATCGGGCCAGGGCGGCCTTGATCCCTGGGCGCAGGCATGGGAGAGGCTGACCGTCCTCCCGCGCGAGGTCGAGGGCCTGAACCTTGATCGCGCCGACGCCCTGTTCTCGGTGCTTCGCGAGCTGCGGATCGCCGCCCGCGCCTGACCGATCGCCGCTGATCCATGCTCATCGACAGCCACGTCAATCTGCACGCCCCCCAGTTCGATGAGGACCGGGCCGACGTGATCGCCCGCGCCCGGGCCGCGGGCGTCGCCCTGATGGTCAATATCAGCGACAAGGTCTCGGGTTTCGCCGCCGTGCGCGCCGTGGCCGAGGCGCCCGACATCTGGTGCACCGTCGGCACCCACCCCCACGAGGCCAAGGAAAACCCCGACCTTTCGGCCCAGACCCTGATCGACCTGGCCGCCGATCCCAAGGTGGTGGGCGTCGGCGAGACGGGCCTCGACTTCCACTACGACCTCAGCCCACGGGACATCCAGGCGCGGGTGTTTCGCGCCCATGTGGCGGCGGCCCGGGAAACCGGCCTGCCCCTGGTGGTCCACACCCGCGAGGCCGACGAGGTCATGGCCGCGATCCTGGAAGAGGAATACGCCGCTGGCCCCTTCCGCATGCTGATGCACTGCTACACCAGCGGCGCGGACCTGGCCCGCCGGGCCGCGGCGCTCGGCGCCTGGTTCTCGGTGTCGGGCATCGCCACCTTCAAGGCCGCCCAGGATGTCCGCGACGTGATCGCCGACATGCCGGCCGAGCGGATCATCGTCGAGACCGACTGCCCCTATCTCGCGCCGGTTCCTCAGCGGGGACGGCGTAACGAACCGGCCTATCTGCCCCACGTGCTGGCAAAGCTGGCGGAGATCCGCGGCTGGAGCCTGGCCGAGGCCGAGACGCGCACCGAGGACGCCTTCTTCGCCCTGTTCGACAGGATTCCCCGCCCGTGAACGGGACCCTGGAGTTCACCATCCTGGGCAGCGGCTCGTCCGGCGGCGTGCCGCGGGCCGACGGCGACTGGGGCGCCTGCGATCCCAAAGATCCCCGCAACGCCCGCTCCCGCTGTTCGATGCTGGTGCGGCGGGTGGGGGCCGAGGCCGAGGCGCCGATGACCACCGTGCTGGTGGACACCTCACCCGACCTGCGGCTGCAGACGGCGAGCGCTGGCGTGACCCGCCTGGATGCGGTGCTGCTGACCCACGACCATGCCGATCAGGTGCACGGCATCGACGATGTGCGGGCCTTCTTCATCCGCCAGCGGGCGCGCATTCCCTGCCACATGGACGCGGCCACCTGGGCGACGATGGCGCGGCGGTTCGGCTATATCTTCGAGCCTGAGGGGGGCTATCCGGCCATCTGCGAACCGGTGAGGCTGCCGCCCCTGGGCCAGGACTTTTCCATCGAAGGCCCATCGAGATCGGAAGAGCGTCGTGTAGGGAAAGAGTGTAGATCTCGGTGGTCGCCGTATCATTAAAAAACAAACCTCACCCCCCCCCCTCCCCCCCCCCGCCCCATCGACAGAGCTGTTACATGAGTCACACTACACCAGACTGACTCACACCATAAGCACCAGTCCTC
>CALEOQ010000225.1 GCA_937910255.1 uncultured Caulobacteraceae bacterium
AGATGGACTTGGCGTACGGCGGCGTCGGCGGGTGGTTGGTTATTATTTTTTTTTATTTTTTTTTATTTTTTTTTGTTCAAGCAGAAGACGGCATACGAGATTACGACGTGAACTGGAGTTCAGACGTGTGCTCTTCCGATCTGGGCCAGGGGCGAAGCGAAAATGCGCTCACCGTCCTTAGTCTTGGGCGGCGCCTTTGCAGGCGCGGGCTCGGACTTGGCGGGGGCCTCAGACTTGGCTTCAGCCTTGGCGGGCGCTTCAGGTGCGGCCTTTTCCACAGGCTTGGGCTCGGGCCCCGCGGTCTCGGTTCCGCCGGACAGACGGGCGATGGGCGCATTGACCTTCACGCCCTCGGTGCCGGCTTCCACGAGGATCTCCTCGACAACGCCCTCGTCGACGGCCTCGACCTCCATGGTCGCCTTGTCGGTCTCGATCTCGGCGATCACGTCGCCGGCCGAAACCGTGTCGCCCTTCTTGACCAGCCACTTGGCGAGGGTGCCCTCCTCCATGGTGGGCGACAGCGCCGGCATCAGGATGTCGGTCATGCGGATTCCTTGGAGAGGTGCGCGAGGCCCGCGGCGTGGGCCTCCCAGTTCTGGCCGTCGAAGGGCTCGATGTCGAAGTCCAGGTCATCGGCCGGGTCCAGGCAGCGGACATTCACCGACCAGCCATCCGGGTTCGACCGGGGACGGTAGAAGCTCTTCACCCCGCAGACCTGGCAGAAGGTGTGCTGGGCGACCCCGGTGTTGAAGACGTAGGTGGTGATCTGGTCCTCGCCCTGCAGCAGGCGAAAGCGGCTGGCCGGCACAATGGCGTGGATGAACCCCGTCATCGCGCAGATCGAGCAGTTGCAGGCCTGGGCGGTCACCCGGCCGGGCAAGGCGGCTTCGAACCGCACCGCCCGGCAATGGCAGCCGCCACTGCGCCAGATCAGGTCCGCCGGCGCGCTCATGACCTGTAGCTGACCGCCTTGGCCGCCTTGACGATCTTGTCCACCGACGGCAGCGACAGGGCCTCCAGATTGGCCGCATAGGGCAGAGGCACGTCCTCCTGGCAGACCCGCGCGGGCGGGGCGTCCAGATAGTCGAAGGCGTGCTCGATCACCCGGGCGATGATCTCGGCGCCGACGCCCATGGGCCCCCAGCCCTCTTCAACCGTCACCAGCCGGTGGGTCTTGCGGACGCTCTCGACCACCGTCTCGTGGTCCAGGGGCCGCAGGGTGCGCAGATCGACGACCTCGGCCTCGATCCCTTCGCCGGCCAGCTCCTCAGCCGCCTTGAGCGCCAGGCCGACCATCCGCGAATAGGCGGTGATGGTGACGTCGGCGCCCGTGCGGCGGACCTTGGCCTTGCCGATCGGCAGGACATAGTCGTCCACCTCGGGGACGTCGAACTCCTGGCCATAGAGCATCTCATGCTCAAGGAAGACCACCGGGTTCGGATCGCGGATCGCGGCCTTGAGCAGCCCCTTGGCGTCGGCGGCGTCATAGGGGGCGATCACCTTCAGGCCCGGAATATGGGCGTACCAGGCGGCGTAGTCTTGGCTGTGCTGGGCGGCCACGCGGGACGCCGCGCCGTTGGGGCCGCGGAAGACCACCGGCGTGGTGACCTGACCGCCGGACATGTAGTGGGTCTTGGCCGCCGAGTTCACGATGTGGTCGATCGCCTGCATGGCGAAGTTCCAGGTCATGAACTCGACAATGGGCTTCAGGCCAGCCATGGCCGCGCCGACCCCGAGGCCGGCGAAGCCGTATTCGGTGATCGGCGTGTCGATCACCCGGCGCTCGCCGAACTCGTCCAGCAGGCCGCGGCTGACCTTGTAGGCGCCCTGGTACTGGGCGACCTCTTCGCCCATCAGGAAGACGGCCTCGTCCCGGCGCATCTCCTCGGCCATGGCGTCCCGCAGGGCGTCGCGCACGGTGGTCTTCACCAGCTTGGCGTCCTCCGGGATTTCCGGGTCGGCGGGCGGATCAGCAGGACGGATGGCGGCGGGCCCATCACCGGTCGGCTGTTCGGCCTTGGCGTCTGCGGGCGGCTTCTTTTCCGGATCGCCGGAGGATTCGGCCTCTTCGGTGTCGGACGCCTTGGGTTCAGGCGCGGCCTTGGCCGGGGCCTCCCCGCCGGCAAGGCGGGCGATGGGCGCATTGACCTTCACGCCCTCGGCGCCGGCCTCCACCAGCAGTTCCTCGACCACGCCCTCATCGACCGCCTCGACCTCCATGGTCGCCTTGTCGGTCTCGATCTCGGCGATCACGTCGCCGGCCGACACCGTGTCGCCGACCTTCACGTGCCATTTGGCGAGCGTGCCCTCCTCCATGGTCGGAGACAGGGCCGGCATCAGGATGTCGGTCACTGGGCGGCCTCCACATAGACCTCGGTATAGAGTTCGGCCGGCTCGGGCTCGGGCGAGGTGCGGGCGAACTCGGCGGCCTCGGCGACGATCTTCTTCACGTCGGCGTCGATCGCCTTGAGGGCGGCCTCATCGGCCAGCCCCTCCTTCTCCAGTATCTCCCGCAGATGCTCGATGGGGTCGCGGGTCTTGCGGACCTCGTCTACCTCCTCGCGGGTGCGGTACTTGGCCGGATCGCTCATGGAATGGCCACGATAGCGATAGGTCTTCATCTCCAGGATGAAGGGGCCTTCGCCGCTGCGGGCGTGGGCGGCGGCGCGCTTGGCCGCGTCGCGCACGGCCAGAACGTCCATGCCGTCAACCTCTTCGCCGGGAATCCGGAAGGAGGCGCCGCGCTTGTGCATGTGGGTTTCAGAGGACGACCGCTCCAGCGAGGTCCCCATGGCGTACTGGTTGTTCTCGATCACATAGACGACCGGCAGCTTCCACAGGGCGGCCATGTTGAAGCTCTCATAGACCTGGCCCTGGTTGGCGGCGCCGTCGCCGAAATAGGTGAAGGTCACCTTGCCATTGTCCCGGTAGCGGTTGGCGAGCGCCAGGCCCGTGCCCAGCGGGGCCGAGGCGCCGACGATCCCATGGCCGCCATAGAACTCCGCCTCGCGGGAGAACATGTGCATGGAGCCGCCCTTACCCTTGGACGAACCGCCGGCCCGGCCGGTCAGCTCGGCCATGACCTCGTTCGGGTCCATGCCGCAGGCCAGCATGTGGCCGTGGTCGCGATAGGCGGTGATGACCTGATCGCCCTCCTCCTGGATCGACTGGACCCCGACGGCGATGGCCTCCTGGCCGATATAGAGGTGGCAGAACCCGCCGATCAGCCCCATGCCGTAAAGCTGGCCGGCCCGCTCCTCGAAGCGGCGGATCAGCAGCATGTTCCGGTAGAAGCCCAGCAGGGCGTCCTTGCCGAGGTCGCCTGCGGTGCCGGCCGGCTGGTCGCCGGCCTTGGCGGCCGATTTGGCGCGCGCCATATGTTTCTCCCAGGTCGATTCTGCGTCAGCCACTCTAACCCAGGGCTGGCCGGCAGGTCAGCCGCCCGTGGGGTTATCGCCCTGAATGCGGATCACATAATCCCTGGGATCGCTATAACCTAGGAGGGACCGGGCTCGTTCTTCGAGAAGATCTGCCGAAAGCGAGCTGTCGCGCAGCAGCTTGGCGCGCACCTCAAGATCCTGCCTCTGGGCTGTCAGGCGCGCCAGCTCCGCCGACTTGGCCGCCAGGGTCTGGTCCCGCTGGGCTGAGGTCAGCAGGCCCTGATCGCCGGTCAGGGCGTGGTACGCGAAATAGGCGATCAGGAGCGCCAGGGCGGCGGTCGAGATGTAGGAGCGAAGACCTGTGAGCACGGCGATTCTGCAATTGGGACGATGCAGACTCGGCAATTGTGCTTAATTTTGCGTTGCAGCTCAGCTGTTTGGCGACGAAGATGGCCAACATGGATCACAAGCACCCGCCCAATTGATCTGAGCGCTCTGCCAGTCGGCTGAAGCGCCTCGCGGCCTGGCTGCTGCCGCCGCTCGCCCGCGCGCCCTATGCCCTTGTCACGGCCCTGCTGCTGGTCGGGTTCGCCGACGAGTGGTTCACCTTCCTGCCCGCCGGCGTTCTTGAATCCCTGCGCGAGGATATCGGCCTAAGCTACGCCCAGGGCGGCCTGGTCCTGGCGGCGCTGAGCCTGGGCGGAACCGTCGGGATCGTCTTCCAGGCGGCGGCCGACTATGTGAGCCGCCGGTGGCTCGCCGCCCTGGGCGCGCTGGCCTATGGCGGCGCCATGATCGGCTTTGGCCTATCGAACTCTTTCATCATGCTGTTCGCCGCCGCCTTCGTCTGGGGCGCGGCCAGCGACGCCTTCGTCCATGGCTGCGAGGTGGCGCTGGTGGACCTGGCGGGCGATGACCTGCCCCGGATGATCGGCCGGGTGAACGCCTGGTCGGCCCTGGGGGATCTGCTGGCGCCACTCACCCTGGCCCTGGCGGCGGGATTTGGGTTCGGATGGCGGGGCGTCTTCCTGGCCGGCGGCGGCCTGATGCTGGTCTACGGCCTCTGGCTGGCGTCGCAGCGTTTCCCCCCGCCGCATGAGCGGCCAGACGACGCTGCGCCAGCGCTCGATCTGCTGGCCCTCATCACCGATGGCCGGGTGCTGCTGATGGCGGTGATCATGGGGCTCTTCGCCCTGCTGGACGAGCCGCTGCTGGCGTTCCTGATCGCCTATCTCGACGGGATCGCCGGCTATGGGCCAGGCTTGGCGGTCATGCTCTCGGCGAGCGCGCTGGTCGGCGGGCTGGCGGGTCATAGCCTGGCCGGTCGTCTGATTCCCGCCGCGACGCCGACCCACGTGCTGGCGCCGGCCGCCCTGGCCACCGCAATCAGCCTGCCGGTCATGGCGTTCAGCCCACAGGCCTGGCTGGTCGTGGCCGGCGGGCTCGCCTTCGGGTTCAGCGGCGCGGTCTTCTACACGGCCCTGCAGAGCCTCGTCCTCACCCTGCGGCCCGGACAGGCGGGCGCGCCCGCCGCCGGGGGCCCGCCCACCGGCCCCGAGACCAGCACAGCCACCTCGCGCGACAGCGCGTACAAGCCGCGCCCGTCCGCGACAGTCC
>CALEOQ010000226.1 GCA_937910255.1 uncultured Caulobacteraceae bacterium
GCCGCAGGGCGAGGTGGAGGAGGCCCTGGCCGCCATCTGGTCCGAGCTCCTGGGCGTCGAGAAGGTCGGGCGCCACGACAACTTCTTCGAACTCGGCGGACACTCGCTGCTGGCCGTGCGGATGATCGGCCGCAGCGCCGACCTCGGTCTCACGATACGGATCGAGTCCCTGTTCCTGGCGCCTGTGCTCTCCGACCTGGCCACCCTTCTTGAGGCCACGGCCACGCGATCCGATCAGGAGATCGTTCTACTGCGCCGGACCAGCGACGACCGAGCTGTGTTCTTCGTGCCCAGTGGACTGGGGTCTTATGAATACGCCGTCGCCCTGGCGGAACGCATGCCCACCGGCCCCACGCTCTATGCAGTCCCTTGGCCGGAGGTCGACTTCGCCTCGCACACGATCGACGCCCTGGCAGGGCTCGCCGTCACCGCGATCCGTCGCGTTCAGGGCTCCGGGCCCTATCATCTCGCCGGCTATTCCTCCGGCGGAGCCTTCGCATATGCAATCGCCGAGCAACTCCTAGCTCAAGGTGAAGCGGTCGCGTTCCTTGGCCTGATCGATGTAGACCTACCCGCCAAGGCCGATCGCGCTTTCGGCGATGCTCGCGACGCCCTTATCGATACCATCAAAGACCATGCGCGACGCAGCGGGTCCGAGGAGCGGCGTCACCTCCCCGATGAGGCTGATCTGCGGACCGTAATCGCGGAGGCCCAGGACCTGGGTGCGATACCGAGTTGGCTTGACGGCGAGAAGTGGACCCGGGCGCATCAATTCGACCTTGCCTTGCGGTCGTACGACCCGCCCAAGCTGCCGCTCGTCATCCACCAGTTCTACGCCGCAGCGCGCGCCGTGCCAAACGCCGCCGCAATGGGTCAAGCCCGACCATTCACCCGGGGTTGGGACGCTGTCGTCCCCGCCGCGTCGATCCGGGTGATTGACATCCCCGGGGATCACTTCTCGATCGTGTCGGCGCCCGAGGGTTTAGCTGCGCTCGGCGCCCGTGTTTCCGAGGCGCTAGAGCAGGCGTTCCGCTGACCACCGATTGAGAACAGCCCGCCCATGGTCTGACCCCGTCGCAAGTCAGCGCCTCGAATAATCAGCCGTTGGCCCCACCCACCGTTAGCGTGGCCGCATCAAGTGTAACGATGTGTATGGAGGCTCGTCGACGGCTGCACTAACAATTGGTCTGTCTGAGACTTCGTTATATATTTCTACGCGCGGCGCGCACAGGTTATGCATTGCAAGTCCCGGCGTGCATCGCCGGGGATCCTTGGATCAGATCAACATTTTTGGAGCGAGTGATGGCCCTTGACACCGTCGATGCGGACCAGGCCGGACGCCGTCAGATGTTAGAGCGCATTCGGGGGCACCAGCTGGCCGCGATGCTCCACTCGGCCGCTTGGCTGGAGCTGTCCGACCGCATCGATCCAGGTGACGTGACCATCGAGGATCTCTCCGCCATGGTCGGTGTCTCCGCACGGCCCCTACGGCGGCTCCTGCGGGGATTGGCCGCCCACGGGGTCTTCGATCTCTCCTCTGGCGACATCGTCCGGAACAACGCCCAGTCGCGTTGGCTCTCCCGAACGACCCCGGGTTCGTTGCAGGCCGCGGCGAAGTATTGGAGCCTGCCCGTTTGCTGGACAGCTTGGGGCGACCTCCGCGACGCATTGCGGGAGGATCGCAATAGTTTCGAGGTGCGGCACAGCCAGAGCTTCTTCAGCTATCTCGATGAAAACCCTGCCGAAAGTCAGGTGTTTGACCAGTTCATGTCGGCCAGCCCGGATGACAGGCATGCCGCCGTCGTGGCCGCTCTCGCGCTTGATGACGGTGTCTTGGTCGTCGATGTGGGCGGTGGCGACGGCACCCTGCTCGCGGCGATACTGGACGCAAATCCCTCCGTCCGCGGCCTCTTGGTTGATCGGCCGGCTGTGATCGCCCAGCCTCATCAAAGGCTCGGCCGCTTTAACAGCAGATGCACGGCGCTGGCTGGCGACTTCCAAAAAGAAGTGCCAGTGGGCGATGTCTATATCCTCTCTCAGATCGTCCACGATTGGAACGATGAAGAGGTCACGCAGCTCTTCCAGAATTGCGTTGACGCCATGAATCCAGGCGGCCGAGTGGTGGTCGTCGAACGCCGCATGGGATCGATCTCCGAGCCCGGAGACACCTTGAACTATCTCTCGGACCTCGAGATGCTCACCCTGCTTCCAGGCTGGGAGCGCACCGATGAAGAATATGCAGCGCTTGCGGAGGCTAGCGGGTTGAAGTTGACCCGGATCACCGGCACGGCCTCTCCATTCGCCTTGTTTGAGCTGTGCAAACCGGCCTGAACATCCACACCGTCCTCCGGCGTAGTGCGGCCGTGGTTGCGTTGATGACCGCGCGCCGCCATGTGCTCGACGCAAACCTGCGCGCGGACGGCGCGTGGATCGCGTGGAGCACAACCCGTCCCGGCCATGCGACCGAAACCTGGCAATCATCCGCAGGGACGCCGACGGGGGGCTTAGCGACCAACCCTCGTCGGGGGCCAATTCCTAAGCAGCCTGTGCGGTCGTCCGGTGATCAGGGAGAACGGCCTCGACCCTCCGGATGATCGGGAGCGCGTAGGCGGCGATGGTGAGCAGGATCGTCAAGGCGCCCCCGATCACGAACATGAGGCCAATCCCGGCGCCGGCTCCAGCACCAACGAGCCAGGAGAAGGTTTGCCACGCGGGGGTGTGCACCGCAGGCTCGAACACGCGGTCCGCCAGCGGACCTGCCATCAGGAACGCGACGGGCGTGAACAGCGCTGCAATCTGCGCCAATGACGCAAACACCCTTCCCTGAAGGTCGGGTGGCACCTTGGCCTGCAAGATCGATATGGCGGCGGCATTAACGAATGGTATGGCGAACATGAACATGAACAGGCTTGCCGTGATCGTGGCCGGGTCACGTGACAGGCCCCCCAAGGCCAAGAAGAATCCTTCGAACGCGATCCCGGCCAACACAGTGTGGATCCGGGGCCGCGTTCCGCCCCACACGCCCATGGCCACAGCGCCTAGGGTAGCTCCTGCATTGACGATTCCCATCACCAGGCCGAGCGTCGCTTCACTGTTCAGACGGGTCAGAATGTATGGCACCTGGAGGACGATCACCGGGTTGATGAGTAGGTTCGCCACCGAGATGTAGCCCACGAGGCTGATCAAGGCGGGTCGCTGCAGCAGGAAGCGGAAACCATCGAAGTATTGCCTCCAGATGGAGGCCCGCATCGCCCGACCCGCATCGGTCTCGGCGGGCATCGGAATACGCACCAGGGAAAGCGCGACGATCGCCAACACAAAGGAAGAGATGTTCAGCGTGAGAGCGCCCACGACCCCGATCAAGGCGTAGAGCAGTCCCGCGAGCGCCGGCGCGATCACCCCTGCAGCAGGGCTGGTCATCTGGGCGATGGCGTTGGCGCGATCGCGGTGGCTGTCTGGGACGAGCATCGCGATGGACGCCTGGAACGCCGGGCGTTCAAGCGCCACGAACAGCCCATTGGCGAAGGCCGCTGTGTAGAGGTGCCATAGCTCGAAGGCGCCGGAGGCGTAACTTAGGAGCAGAAGGGAATTGGTCGCGATGAACCCGAGGTTTGCGGCCAACATGATGCCCCGACGGCTGAAGCGGTCGGCCATGGCGCCTGCCAAGCCGCTCAAGACCATCGCGGGCGCGACAGAGAAAAACGCTACGAGCGCCACCGGCGTCGCCTGCCCGGTTTGCTTGAAAATATCGATGCTGACGGTGAGCGCGGCTAGTTGACTGCCGAGCAGTGACACCGCCTGCGCGATCACCAAAAGGTAGTAGGCTCGAAGTCCGCTCAAGACCGAAGCCTCCCCGGGCGCCCTGACGGACCAGACTCATCAGCGGATCTCCGGCTCGTCAACTCCGGCGTGATGGCGTCTCTAATCCTCGGGCCAGCCCCTTCCAAGAGGCCAGCGGTCCCCGCCTTCGGGCAGGACTTTACATGCCACGTCATCACTTGTGCCTTTTCCCCAAGGTGCGCAATCAACGATGCGGACCCACCGCAATGCGCCCAAGCTCGACATTACAATAGTCCTAACTACGACGAGGAAATCAAGCGACGCATTGCGGCGCAGGCGTCGCTCTTGCGGTGCCAACACTTGCCCGCCGCTCGGGACCGACATAGACTTGGACTACATTTGGCCCGGGAGTGTCGCATGAAAGCCATTGAAGTTGACATTGCCCCGTCGCGTCTGGACGCATGGCTTGACCTTGACGGGGCGCGCAGCCAGTGGCGGGTGGTGATCGACCATCTCAATGCGATCAACGAAGCTGAGAAGTGGCGGTGCGATGTCTGGCGCCGCGGGTTCGCTCACCTCTCGACCTTCGAGCGCCACGTGCCCTCCCCGGATGACCTCAACGCCTGGTTGGAACCCACCGGGTGGCGTGTCTCGATCGCTGACGGGTTCGTGGCCGTCGACGACTATCAGCGATGCCACGCCGAGAAGGTATTCCCAATCTGTCGTTATGTCCGGCGGGCGCGGGACATCGACCATTCCCCGACGCCTGACTATCTCCACGATGTCCTCGGCCATCTGCCGATGCTTTTCGATCCGCGATACAGTCAACTTCTTCAGGCGTGGGGAAAGCTCGGGGAGTCGATACGACCTTCGGGCGCGGATGTTGAGATGGCAGCAAGCCTCTCCCACCTGCTCGACGTGTTGGATCAAGACCATATCGATCCAATGGACGCCGAAGCCGGCCGTCAACGGCTGGCCGAGGCGAGGCGCCGCTCGAACCTTGAACCCAGCCGTTTCAGCCGGCATGAGAAGTTCTACACCTGGGCTATCGAGTTCGGCATATTCGGCGCTGAGCGTGACCTTAACCTTATCGGTGCCGCGGCTTTGTCCTCAGCCGGGGAGCTACAGCGTCTGATTAGCCGGCAGGTCCAGCTAGGCTCGTTCAAACATCAAGCGCTACAAACTTCGGTCGACTATACAACCTATCAACCTCAGATGTTCGTATCTGCCGGTTTTGACGAGTATTTCGAGGTTTTGGACTCAATATAGACCATGACGCCCAAGGTCGGCGCTTGGCGGGCCGTCATTCAGTTAGGCGCGCAACCCATCATTTGGGCGCCTTCAGCGCGTGCAGAGGTGATTGCCTTCAGGCGAATGCGGCCACGACACGCCGGACGCCAGATCCGGGCGTCCAATTGCTGACGGCGTGGGTCCAGGTGGGGTTATTGTAAAGGACCAGTTCACCCGGCTCCAACCTCCGCACAACCATCGCCTTGAACAGGTCGCAGAAGTCGGCGCCCGAACGCCATACACGGCTGTGGCGAGCGCAGTCGTAGGCGACAGGGTCTTGCGCCTGCTCTGGCAACCTCAGCAGATCCAGGTCACGGAGGATCCCGATAAACCCGTCGCAGGCGTCACGATCGGCGCTGCCGATGTTGTCCCAATAGCTCATCACAGTACGGCCGCTCGTGACCATTGGCCCAGCGGCGATCGGCGAAAGCGTTTTGAAGAACCGGCGGCCGGGCAGAGAGGACGCAATCTCCTCCAAAACCTCGTCGTCGGGCCCCATGATGTCTTTGGGGAGATATGCGCCGTAGCGAACCCGTGCGGTGACAATCTCGGTCTGGGTGGCCGGCCTTCCGCCCGCATCCATCTTCACTTTCACCGCGCGCAATCGCGGCCATTCGGCGCTCCGCTCGTTGACATTGAAGAGGAGCGTATGGCCGCCATCCGTGGTGTTCTCGAGGCCGTAGAACGACGCTAGCTGCATACCGATGCTATGCGTGCCCTCAGAATGCGGAGTCACATATTCATAGTCTCCGCGCCGGTTCACCGACATGAAGTTCTTCCCCACGTTCTCCCGGTGTCCGAAGATCGAGGCGAATGCGGATTGGAGCTTGAGTTGCTCACCAAGCGCGAAGCGTTCTGCGACTTCGGCGACAATGGCGTCGGCCCGTTCCGAAGTGACGCCGGATACGATAACGACGCTGTCGCGCCTCAGCGCGCCTTCGACGCCTGCCAGGTCCCAATCATCATCCGAGAGCATGAGCTGACGATCCGCGCCAGCATATGGAATGGAAGACATGATTTCCCCTCCAAGGATCGACAAAAAGTGTAGCCGCCGGTGAGGCGATAAGCATTTGGATACATTTATATATGCCGGACGGCACCGTCTACGGCCTGAAATCCCATTATAAGTGGGATGCGCCCAAGTCGGTGGAGAGCACCGCGGTGGTGGCCACTCGACCCTGATAGTGTCGGATCTGACCGCGCACTGCGGTGGCGAACGACCAATCGAGCCCGGGCCTGGACACTTCGAGGGCGCGGAAGCAGCCCCTGCCGACGTCAATGGCCAGCTGGACGTCACGGAAATCCAAGAAGGACTTCGTTATCGGGTATTGACACTTGTAGAACGCCTCCTTCGCGCTGAACAGCATCGTCAGCATGTCGGCGCGTTCCTCCTTGTCAGCGCTCTCCAACCAAGCACGTTCATCAGGCCCGCAGATGAGGTCGACAAGTTCGTCGCCCACCGCCCTCTCCATCTCAATGTCGATCCCTACCGCCGCGAACAGTGGGCTGCACGTGACCGCGACTGCGCAAATGTCATGCGTGTGGGTGATGCTGCCTTTGACGTCAGGCGGCCACGCCGGCGAGCGGTCGATGTGGGGAACCAAGGAACTTGCCGGCACGCCGATGGCAGCGAGCGCCGACCTTGCGCAGGTCCTGGCGGTTGCGAATTCGGCGGCACGTTTCTCCGCCGCCGTCGCGATGTGGGCTCGTTCCTCGGGAAACAACCGGTGTGGGCCCCTGTGGGGCCCCGCGACCGCAACCGCGAATTGGTCGCCAAGCATGCCCTGTAAGCATTGACGCATCTAGCGCAAATCCAACCGGGAACGCGCTACACAGCGTAGACCGACGCGCCGTTCCTCATGGGCAACGTTACATTTTTCGATTGGTCACACAATCAGCGCGGTCGAACTTGAGGTAGTGTAGGCGCTGGGCTACAGATCTGAGGCGGCTGGGTCCGCGCGATCGCAGGCCTCCGTGAGGCTCGTTTAGGAAGGCAGCCGTGTCTGGCCGAGGCTGATGTTTGTATCCACGTCCAAGTGGCTCGCGTGGCCGGCGCCGAGGCCAGATGCACGCCTGAGGATCCTGTGTCTTCACCATGCGGGCGGCGCCATGAGTTCCTATGCGCCTTGGGCGCGCCTCCTGCGGCCGGAGGTCGAACTCGTCGCGGTCCAATTGCCTGGACGGGAGAACCGATTTACCGAGCCATTCATCCTTGAGCCCGCTGATGTCCTGGATCGTCTGATCGCCAACCTGCAGCGCGAGCTTCGCCCGCCCTATGTCATCTTAGGTCATAGCATGGGTGGATTGCTCGGTTACCGTTTGACGCAGAGACTACTTGAGACCGACGAATTCATCCCCCCGCGCCGCCTGATCGTATCGGCGGCCTCGGCGCCCTCGGTGGGCGCGAGGCGCGATCGGGCGGATGTTACGACCTTTTCCGATGAACGTTTGATCGAAAATCTCAGACGGTTCGGCGGCACCCCGGACGGAGTCTTGGCCGACCCGAACATGCTCGGCGCGGTCCTGCCGATTTTTCGCGCCGACCTGACTTTGTCCTCAGGCCTCCTGGCGCACGAGAAAAGCCCCGCGCCGGTCTCCATTCCCATCTCTTTGCTCCGCGGCTCCGAAGACTCGGGACGATCTCGGCAAGACGCCGACGCATGGGGCGGCTGTTCAGGCTTGCCGATCTCAGAGCACGTCTTCCCAGGCGGTCATTTCTACTTCCGTGAGAGACTTCCAGCCGTGGTCAGCTTGCTGAACAGCATTCTGTCCGCACACCTTGCCGCCTAACGATCCCATAGAGCGCGGGGCCGTCACCCCTTCGCACGATCGGGAGACGCCAGCGCCGGGACGCGGGAGGCCTTAGGGCGCGAGCCCGGACCCAGCCGTAATGCCGTCGGTTTTGAACTTGTGATAGTGACGGGATGCATTAGGAATACACTGCAGTTGCATTCTGTGCACAGTGTGGCGGCGTCAGTGGCCCGCCGGCGAGCAGAAGGATATTCCGATGCAGTTTGGGGTCTTCTTCCCCCACCAGTTGCCCCGGCCCTGGGTCCCAGACGCCGAAGCGAATCTGATGGCGCTGGCGTTGGACGTCATTGAGAAGGCGGACGACATCGGCGTCGCTTACGCCTGGGCGCAGGAACATCATTTCCTCGAGGAATACTCACATTCCACCGCGCCTGAGGTGTTCTTGGGGGCATGCAGCCAGCGGACCAAAAACATTCGCCTTGGCTTTGGTATCTCGGTGATGCCGCCACTGGCGAACCATCCCGCTCGGATCGCTGAACGGGTCGCGACCTTGGATTTGGTCAGCAATGGTAGGGTGGAGTGGGGCACGGGCGAAATGAGCTCGCGGATCGAGCTGGAAGGGTTCGGTATCCCCTACGTAGAAAAACGCAGCATGTGGACGGAAACCGTCCGGGAGGCCGCCAGAATGCTTGCGCTGGAGCCGTACCCCGGTCACCGCGGCAAGTACTTCTCCATGCCGACGCGGAACGTCGTACCAAAGCCAATGCAGAGACCCCATCCGCCAATGTGGATGGCCTGCACCAATCGCGACTCATTAAAGCTTGCGGCGCGGCTCGGCTTGGGCGCGCTTACCTTCGCCTTCATGGACCCCGGTGAAGCAAGGTTTTGGGTGCGCGAATACTATGATGAATTCAAATCGAACTGCACGCCAATCGCGCAAACAGTCAACCCAAGAGTGGCGACCCTCATCGGATTCTGTTGCAGCCGTGACGAGGCGACGCGTCGGGACGCGATACGCGACCAACAGTTCTTCAAATTCGGCCTGGCCCACTATTTTCGGTTTGGGCGACACATTCCAGCGCAGTCTAGGATCTGGGAGGATTTCGAGGCCTCGAACCCCGAGCGGATGGCTGGACTTGACGGTGTCGGGTCGCCCGAAGAGTTGACCGCCCAGATGGCGGCCTACGAGGAGGCCGGCGTGGATCAGCTCATTCTACTGCAGCAGGCGGGCCGTGCTGGTCGGAAGTCGATCCTCGACTCATTGGACCTGTTCGGCGCTGAGGTCATCGGGGGCTTCATCGAGAGGCACGCGGCGGCCAGCGCACGTCGCGCTGAAGAGCTAGCGCCATTCATCGAACAGGCCATCGCGCGCATTCCCGCGCCTCCTTCGCCGGACCTGTCGCCGGTCGAAGCCTATCCGAGCCTGTGGGACAGGCAGAGCGGACGCCCGGAGGCGCCAGGCCTGCAGCGTGCTGTCGAAGCCTCATCGCTTTGGAACCTGCACGTCGGGCGACGGGACCGCTAAGGGAGTAACTGGTGGATATCGTCTCGAAGGTTCGCAGGCACGCGCACGAGCGTCCGGATGCGCCGGCGGTAATCTTGCTGACAGACGGGGACAGCCAGGAGCTCACCCTGAGCTATCGTGAGCTGAACGCTCAGGCGGAGGCGACCGCGGCGGCGCTTCGCACCCGAGGCTTGTCAGGACGTTGCGTGGTCTTGTCTTTCCCAACCGGGTTGGACTTCGTAAGGGCTCTGCTCGGTTGCTTCTACAGTGGCGCCATCGCGGTCCCGACGCCCCCGATCAAGCCGTCCGACAAGCTTGGTGAGGCAAGATTGGCCCTGCTTGCGCAAGATCGGAAGAGCACACGTCTGAACTCCAGTCACGTCGTAATCTCGTATGCCGTCTTCTGCTTGAAAAAACAAATCCCCTCCCCCCCTCCCCCTCCCCTCCCCTATATACGGCCATCACCGATGTCCG
>CALEOQ010000227.1 GCA_937910255.1 uncultured Caulobacteraceae bacterium
GGGGATAGGGGGCAGTGATGCGGGTGTTTTTTTTCAAGCAGAAGACGGAAAACGAGATTACGACGTGACTGGAGTTCAGACGTGTGCTCTTCCGATCTGCACCTGACCCGCTTCAACGGCGCGCGCGCCGTGTTCGTCACCGTCAAGCAGAAGGACGGGGCCGACGTCGCCAAGCTGACCGCCGGCGTCAACGCCGCCCTGGACGAGTTCGAAAAGACCCTGCCTTCGGGGGTGAAGCTGGAGCGCGGCTTCCAGCAGGCGGAAAATGTGAAGCACCGGCTCAACCGGCTGTTCCGGGACTTCGGCCTGGCCCTGACCCTGGTGCTCATCACCCTCCTGCCCCTGGGCTTCCGGGCCGGCGTGGTGGTGATGATGTCGATCCCGCTGTCGCTGCTGATCGGCCTGTCAGTGATGCAGGGTCTGGGCTTCACCCTGAATCAGCTGGCCATCGCCGGCTTCGTGCTCAGTCTCGGCCTGCTGGTGGATGACTCCATCGTGGTGACGGAGAACATCGCCCGGCGCCTGCGGGCCGGTGAGGATCGCACGACGGCCGCCATCAATGGCACGCGCCAGATCTCCATGGCCGTGCTCGGTTGTACGGCGACCCTGATGCTGGCCTTCCTGCCGCTGATGTTCCTGCCGGAAGGGGCGGGGGCCTATATCCGCTCGCTTCCCGTGGCGGTGCTGACCACCGTGGCCGCCTCGCTGCTGGTCTCGCTGACCGTCATTCCCTTCCTGGCCAGCCGCATCCTGTCGCGGCATGAGGACCCGGAGGGCAATGTGATCCTGCGCACGATCAACGGCGCCATCCACCGCTTCTACACGCCCATTCTGCACAGCGCCCTGGCGCGGCCGTGGGTGGCGCTGGGGATCATCCTGGCCATCTGCGCCACCACCATCCCGATGCTCGGCGCCATCGGCTCGTCCCTGTTCCCGCCGGCCGAGACGCCGCAGTTCATTGTGCGCATCGAGACCCAGCAGGGGACCTCGATGGCCAAGACCGATGAGGCCCTGCGCTATGTGGAGGGCCGCCTCGCCCAGGAAGACGCCGTGGTCTGGCGCGCGGCCAATCTCGGCCGGGGCAACCCGCAGATCTTCTACAATGTGAACCAGGCCGAGCCGCAGCCCAACTATGCCGAGGTCTATGCGTCGCTGGGCGCGTGGGAGCCCGGCGAGAGCCCGCAGTTGCTGGATGGCCTGCGCCGGGACTTCGACCTCTATCCCGGCGCGCGGATCCGGGTGATCGTCTTCGAGAACGGCCCGCCCATCGAGGCGCCGATCGCGGTGCGGCTGCAGGGCCAGGACCTCAGCGTTCTCAAGGCCCTGGCGGCCCAGACCGAGGCGGTGCTGAAGGCGACGCCCGGCGCCCGCGATGTCGCCAACCCCATGCGTCTGGACCGCACCGACCTTGATCTTGGCCTGGACGAGGCCAAGGCCGCAGCGCTGGGCGTGCCCGCCGGGGCCGGGCGCCGCATCACCCGCCTGGCGCTGTCAGGGGAGTCCGTCGCCCGCTATCGCGACGCCGACGGGGACGACTACGCCGTCAATGTCCGCCTGCCGATGGAGGGCCGCAACGAGCTGGCCGCCCTGGACGCCATCTATCTGCCGACCACCACGGGCCAGAATGTGCCCATGGCGGCTGTGGCCACGCCAATGCTGACCTCCAGCCCCGCGCGGATCGACCGGGTGGACCGCCTGCGCACGGTCACGGTCACGGCCTATGTCAGCACCGGCTACCTGACCTCGAAAGTGACCTCTGATGTCCAGGCGCGGCTGGACGAGGCGATCACCCTGCCGCCGGGCTATGGCCTGTCCCTGGGCGGCCAGGCCGAGGCCCAGTCAGAGAGCTTTGCGGGCCTGGGGGCTGCGGTGATGATCGCCATCTTCGGCATCCTCGCCGTGCTCGTCCTGGAGTTCGGCAAGTTCAAGACCGCCCTGGTGGTGGCCGGGATCATCCCGCTCGGCCTGTTCGGCGCGGTAGCCGCCCTCTGGCTGACCGGCAACTCCATGTCCTTCACTGCCACCATCGGCATGATCGCCCTGATCGGCATTGAGATCAAAAACTCCATCCTGCTGGTGGACTTCACAGAGCAGCTTAGGCGCACCGGGGTACCCCTGCGCGCGGCCATCGAGCGGGCGGGCGAGGTGCGCTTCCTGCCGGTGCTGCTGACCTCGGTCACCGCCATCGCCGGGCTCACGCCGCTGGCCCTGGAAGGGTCAGGCCTCTACTCGCCCCTGGCCATCGCCATCATGGGCGGACTGGTCACCTCGACCTTCCTCTCGCGGGTGGCCACGCCGGTCATGTACTGGCTGCTGTCGCGCGGCGAGCGGGAGCCGGAGGCGGCGTCGGACGCCGTTCTGACCGCCCCGTCGCCGGTGATCTGAAGAGGCGAGGGCGCTTGACGCGCCGGCCCTGGCCGCCGAAGGGGGAGGCCCGGACCTTCCGCAATACGAGACGCCCATGGCCTTTTCCGTCGCCGGTAAACACGTCGCTGTCCTGCTGGGCGGCCTCTCGCCCGAGCGGGAGGTCAGCCTGGTTTCCGGCGCGGCCTGCGCTGACGCCCTGGAGCGCCTGGGCGCCCGGGTGACCCGCCTGGACGCCGGCCGCGACGTGGCCGAGCGCCTGGCGCAGCTGAAGCCCGACGTCTGTTTCAACGCTCTGCATGGGGAATGGGGCGAGGACGGCTGCGTCCAGGGCGTCCTCGAGACCCTGGGCCTGCCCTATACCCACTCGGGCGTGCTGGCCTCGGCCCTGGCCATGGACAAGGCCAAGGCCAAGGCCGTCCTGGCCGCCGCTGGCGTGACGGTGCCGGGCGGCGGACTGTTCAACCGGTTCGAGGCCGCCGCCGACCACGTCATGGCCCCGCCCTATGTGGTGAAGCCCAACGCCCAGGGCTCGTCCGTCGGCGTCTTCCTGGTCTTCGAGGGCGCGAATCGGCCGCCGCAGGAACTTGTCGCGCCGAGCTGGACCTTCGGCGAAGAGGTCATGATCGAGCCCTATATCCGCGGAAAAGAGCTCGCCTGCGGCGTTATGGCCGGCAAGGCGATGACCGTGACCGACATCGTGCCCAGGACGGGCTTCTATGACTATGAGGCCAAGTACGGCGAGGGGGGCTCCGACCACGTGATCCCGGCCCAGATTCCGCCTCATGTCTTTGAAAAGGCTATGGAACTGAGCGAGCGGGCGCACGCAGCCCTGGGTTGTCGCGGGGTGACCCGGTCTGACCTTCGTTATGACGACATTAACGACATTCTGGTCCTCTTGGAGGTCAATACCCAACCCGGCATGACGCCGACCTCGCTCGTGCCCGAGCAGGCGGCCAAGCTCGGGGTGGATTTCGACCAACTGGTGCATTGGATTACGGAGGACGCCTATGCCCGCGGCATTGCGGGGGGGAGCGCAGACTAAGGCGAAGCCCCGGGCCAAAGCGCCCTCCAGTCCCCGAAAGACCCGCGGTGCGTCCAAGGCTCAGGCGGCTTATGCGCCGGGCAAGCTGGGCGCGGCCCGTGGCCTTGGCCTGTCCCCCGGACACGCCCTGATCGCGGCCGGCGGCGTGCTGGTCCTGACGCTTGTCGTCGCCCTGTCCACCGGCGACCGCGCCGAGAAGATCGGCCAGGGAACCCAGGCCGTCCTGGGCCGGCAATTCGCCAGCCTGGGCTTCCGCCTCAACGCCGTTCACGTCCAGGGCGCCTCGCCGGCCGCCACCGCCGACATTCTGACCGCCGCCGGCGTCTACAAGGACCAGCCGGTGCTAGGTCTGGACCTGGAGGCGCTGCGCGCCCGGGTCGAGGCCGTGGGCTGGGTCGAGGAGGCGCAGATCGTGCGCCTTTTGCCCGACACCCTGATCATCGCCATTTCCGAGCGCCAGCAACTGGCCGTCTGGCAGCATAACGGCGCCAGCCGGGTCATCGACGCCGAAGGCAAGGTCATCCCCGAGGCCAATCCCCTGCGGTCGGCCAACCTGCCCCTCGTGGTGGGCCAGGGCGCTGACCAGCATGCGGCGGCCATCCTGCCGCGGATCGCGGCCCGGCCCCGCCTGATGAGCCGGGTGGAGGCCCTGGTGCGGGTCGATGACCGGCGCTGGGACCTGCGGCTCAAGGACGGATCTCTCGTTCAACTTCCGGCGGTCGACGAAGAAGCGGCCCTGATTCAGCTGGAACAGCTCGACCAGCGTTCACGGATACTCGAGCTGGGATTTGCACGGATCGACCTGCGCGATCCGACGATGGTGGCGGTGCGACCGCGCGACCAGATCCGCTCCGGCGGCCTGATCGCTGACGGCGCCTAAGGTGTTGGAAGGAAGAACCGTGCCGTTCGGGACTAAAACGGTCGAAAAAAACAGCAGCCGCGACAGCCTGAAGGCGGCCCTGGGGCGTCAGCCCCTGGTGGCGGCCGTGGACCTGGGCGCTTCCAAGGTCTCCTGCTTCATCATGAAGCCGGAGGGCGTGCGCCGGGCTGACCGGACGCTGACCGCGGCCGGGGTGGGCTATGTCCAGTCCCGGGGCATCCGGGGCGGCGCCATCGTCAATCTGGACGAGGCCTCCGACGCCATCGCCCAGGCCGTCGAGCGGGCCGAGAACGTGGCCGGCGTCAACGTCCAGGGCGTGACCGTGGCCATGGCCGGCGGCCAGCTGAAGAGCCATCGCATCTCCGGCCGGGTCTCCCTGGGCGCCCGGCCGATCTCCGACCACGACCTGGTCCGCGCCATCCATGCGGCCCTGGCGCAGGTCAAGCTGCCCGACCGCCGCGCGGCCCATATCCTGCCCATCGCCTGGCGGGTGGACGGCCAGAGCGGCGTGCGTGATCCCCGCGCCATGTTCGGCCGCAGCCTGGCGGTGGAGCTGCTGGTGGTCTCGGTGAGCGAGACCGCCTTCCAGACCCTGGGCGCCTGCGTCGAGCGGGCGCACCTGCAGTTCGAGGGCGTCGTCGCCGCCCCCTTCGCCTCGGCCCTGGCGGCCCTGGAGGAGGACGAGATGGACCTCGGCGCCGTGTGCATCGACATGGGCGGCGGATCGACCTCGGCGGCGGTGTTCACCGCCGGCAGCCTGGTGCATGTGGAAACCCTGCCGGTGGGGGGGCAGCATGTGACGGCCGACATCGCCCGCGGGCTTTCGACCTCCATGGCCGGCGCCGAACGCATCAAGACCCTGCACGGCTCGGCCATCGCCTCGGCCAATGAGGACCGCGAGATGATCGAGGCCCCGCCCCGGGGCGATGATCTCGGCGCAGGTCCGGTGATCGCGCCGCGCTCCCTGCTCAAGGGCATCATCGCGCCCCGGGTGGAAGAGACCCTGGAGCTGCTCCGCGACCGCCTCAAGGCCTCGGGCGCGCCAGTGGAGGCCGGGGCCAGCCTGGTCCTGACCGGCGGCGCCAGCCAGCTGGCCGGCGTCCGCGAGGTGGCTGTGCGCGTGTTCGACCGTCCCGTGCGTCTGGGCCGCCCCCGACGGGTGCCGCATCTGGCCGACGCCGCCTCAGGGCCAGCCTTTTGTGCGGCGGCCGGCGTGCTGCATCGGGCGGCCTTCGGACCGCGTGAGGCGGTCTCGGCGAAAAACGCCTCAGGCGCCCGCAATCGGCGTGAAAGTCTTGATCCCAGAGCCAATCCGGTGACCAAGGCCGCGGCCTGGCTTCGGGAAAACCTATAGGGTCAAGACTAGATTCGGCGCGGCCAAGGTTAGGCCCGACGCCGGAATCTTGACCTTTGCATGCGCCACGCCGTCGCAGCCCTGCGGCGGCGTTGCTGTCATTGATGGCCAGAATTTGGCCTTAAGCCTTATTCCACAACCAAAAAATGCGGGCTGTGGAGGTCGACGGATCTCCGACTCAATGTAAGCGGTTTACGTTCGATTAAGGATGATGGTCGCTTAGTTAACCGCATCCCAATCGGAGCGCCTCGCGGGCGGGTCGCGTGCGCTTCAACAGATTTGCGGAGGACACAGGGTCCTATGGCTATTGCACTGACGGCGCCGCGCGAGACCGAGCTGAAGCCGCGTATTGTGGTGTTCGGAGTCGGCGGCGCTGGCGGAAACGCCGTGAACAACATGATCGAGGCGCACCTCGAGGGCGTGGAGTTTGTGGTCGCCAACACCGACGCCCAGCAGTTGGCCTTCTCCAAGACCGACCGCCGCATCCAGCTGGGCGCGACGGTGACGCAGGGCCTGGGCGCCGGCGCTCACCCCGAGGTGGGCATGAGCGCGGCCGAGGAATCCATCCCCGAGATCGGTGAGCACCTCGACGGCGCCCACATGATCTTCATCACCGCCGGCATGGGCGGCGGCACCGGCACCGGGGCGGCCCCGATCATCGCCAAGTGCGCCCGCGAGCGGGGCATCCTGACCGTCGGCGTGGTGACCAAGCCCTTCCACTTCGAGGGTCGCCACCGCATGCGCCTGGCGGACTCCGGCATCGCCGAGCTGCAGCGTTACGTCGACACCCTGATCGTCATTCCGAACCAGAATCTGTTCCGGGTGGCCAACGAACGCACCACCTTCTCCGAAGCCTTCGGCATGGCCGACCAGGTGCTGCATTCGGGCGTTCGCTCGATCACCGACCTGATGGTGCTGCCGGGCCTGATCAATCTCGACTTCGCCGACGTGCGTACGGTGATGACCGAGATGGGCAAGGCGATGATGGGCACCGGCGAAGCCTCCGGCGACGACCGCGCCCTGATGGCCGCCCAGAACGCCATCCAGAACCCGCTGCTGGACGAAGTCTCCCTGAAGGGCGCCAAGGCCGTCCTGGTCAATGTGACCGGCGGGCTGGACATGACCCTGCTGGAGGTCGACGAGGCCGCCAACGCCATCTCCGAGCAGGTGGACCCCGAGGCCAACATCATCTTCGGCGCAGCCTTCGACCCGTCCCTCGACGGCATGATCCGCGTCTCGGTGGTGGCCACCGGCATGGACGGCGCCTCCATCGCCGCCATCGAGCCCAAGATCGAGACCCGTCGTGCGCCGCCTCCGGCGCCGGCTGCCCGCCAGCCTGAGCCTGTGCGCCAGGCCGAACCTGTCCGCCAGCCCGAGGCGGTTCGCCAGCCGGCGCCGCAGCCGACCTATGAGCCGCGGCCTGCGCCGGCCGCCTATGCGCCCGAGCCTGCGCCCCGCGCGCCGGAGCCCGCACCCCAGGCCTATTCGCCGCCGCCCCAGGCGCGTGCGCCGGAACCTCAGCCCCAGGCCCGCGCCTATGATGACGAGGCCGAACAGGCCGACCTCTATGCGCGCCCGGAGCCGGCCCCCGCCCAGCGCCCCATCACCCGCATCGTCGATCCGATGGCGGCCGAGGAGGGGGATGAGCCCCTGTTCGCCGACAACAGCTTCGCCGATGACCGCCGGCAAAAGAGCGGCTTTCTGAGCCTGTTTGGTGGTCGCCCCCGCTACGACGCCCCGGCGCCGACGCCGACACCCGCTCCCACCAGCCGTCAGGCGCCCGCCAGCCGCGGCGGCGCTCAGCCGGCCGAGGCCGCCGATCCCGATCGTGACGCGGGCGAAGATCTTGAGATTCCGTCCTTCCTGCGTCGCTTGGCCAACTAGCCAGCTATCCCATCGCAGACCACCGTCAGACGGCCGGTTCCTCGCGGAGCCGGCCGTCTTTCATTGAGCGCCCGGGCTCGGCGAGGCCAACCTAAGCTCCGGATTCAGAACAGGAATTCACCTGGATCTTAAGGCGAAACATTCGGAAACAGGACTTGTGTTGCGGCGCCGCAGCACAGGAACTATCCGGTTCGTGGGGCCATTCGCGGTTGTTGAGCCGCCCGTACAAGTCTGGTCAGGAAGGTTTCAGTTCGTGTCCGCAGCCATCGCCCATTCCGCTCACGCGCTCCAGCACACGGTGCTGGGTCCGGCGATCTTCGCCGGCGTCGGCGTGCATACCGGCGCCCATGTCCGCGTGGCCGTTCGCCCTGCGCCGATCGACACGGGCATCGTGTTTGTCCGCACCGACATCACCGACCAGGACAACCGCATCACGGCTTCGGCCGAGGCCGTTTGCAAGACCCAGCTGGGCACTGTCATCGGCAACGCCGCCGGCGTCACGGTCTCGACCATCGAGCATCTGATGGCGGCCTTCGCGACCCTCGGCGTGGACAACGCCGTAGTCGAGCTGGACGGTCCGGAAATGCCGATCATGGACGGCTCCTCCGAACCCTTCGTCCAGATTCTCGATCAGGCCGGCCGCCGCCAGCAGGAGGCGCCCCGCCGCTATATCGAGATCCTGGCGCCGATCGAAGTGATCGACGGCGACAAGAGCGCCCGGCTGCTGCCCTGCGACCGGTTCGAAGTGGCCTTCGAGATCGTCTTTGATTCGCCGGTCATCGGCCGCCAGGCGGTGGATCTGGTGATGGACGAGGCCGCTTTCCGCACGGAACTGGCCAATTGTCGGACCTTCGGCTTCGCCCATGAGGTCGAGGCCCTCCGCGCCATGGGCCTGGCCCGCGGCGGCTCGCTGGAGAACGCGGTGGTCATCGAGGGCGACCGGATTCTCAATCCCGAAGGCCTGCGCCGCCCCGACGAATTCGTACGCCACAAGACCCTGGACGCCATCGGCGACCTCTATGTGCTGGGCGCGCCGATCCTCGGCCGCTTCGAAGGTCGCCTCGCGGGCCATGGGATCAACAACCAGCTCGTCCGCGCCCTGACCGAACGGCCGGACGCCTGGCGCATCCGCACCTTCGCCCCGGAGCTGGCCCTGGCGGTCTGACCTTCCGTTTGCGCCATCGCCCACGTGGTGTAGAAGCGGTGGCTCGCGGCGCGGGGGCGCGCTTGGTCCTTTTGAGGTGAAGGTGTCTCTGCTTCACAATTCCCTTCGGGGTCCTGCCGTTGCGACGGTTTTCGCCGCCCTGGCCCTTACGGCCTGCGCCGGACGCGAAGAGCGGCCCCGGCTGGCCTATGAGGAGCGGCCGGTCGAGCTGCTCTACAACACCGGCGCCAATCGGCTGGACCGCGGCCTGTGGAACCAGGCGGTGGACTATTTCGCCGAGGTTGAGCGTCAGCACCCCTATTCGGTCTGGGCCCGTCGTTCGATCCTGATGACCGCCTATGCGCAGTATCAGGCCAACGACTACGCCGAGGCCATCTCCAGCGCCGATCGCTTCCTGTCGCAGGCGCCGGGCAATCCGGCGGCGGTTTACGCCTATTATCTCAAGGCCATCTGCTACTTCGAACAGATCGTCGATGTCGGCCGCGACCAGGCCGCCACCGGCCAGGCGCTGAACGCCCTGCGCGAAGTGGTCCAACGCTATCCCGACAGCGAATACGCCAAGGACGCCCGCCTGAAGATCGACATGGTCAACGACCAGTTGGCCGGTAAGGAAATGACGGTCGGCCGCTACTATCTGCGCAACGGCGACACCCTGGCCGGCATCGGCCGGTTCAACACGGTAGTCCAACGCTACGAGACCACCAGCCACACGCCAGAGGCGCTCTATCGTCTCGTTGAGGCCTATCTGACGCTGGGCCTCAACGAGGAAGCCAAGCGCAACGGCGCGGTCCTCGGCTTCAACTATCCCGGCACGGTCTGGTATCGTGACGCCTATGACCTGCTGACCCGCCGAGGGCTTCGCCCAGCCAATGCGCCCGCAGCCTCCGAAGGTCGGGGCCTGTGGTCGCGGCTCCCCTTCATCGGGGGCGACGAGTCCGAGGATCTGGAGCGTGACAAGGACGCCACCCTGCGCCCGCCGGAAAGCCAATAGAACTTAAGGCGAACGAACGGGCTTTCGCCCGCGGTGATTCCAAGCAATCTTGCACCCAGATCGGAAGAGCGTCGTGTAGGGAAAGAGTGTAGATCTCGGTGGTCGCCGTATCATTAAAAAAAAAAAAATCAAAAACAACAGTAATGCACGACGCACACGCAACCATCTCTGTAATCAGAATAAGCCACA
>CALEOQ010000228.1 GCA_937910255.1 uncultured Caulobacteraceae bacterium
GGCTGTATGATACGCGACAGACTGGTTGTGTGTATGACAAGGATCTTGTACGATCTAATACACGTAATTCTCTTCTTTTTTCTTTTTTTTTTTAATGCTACGGCGACCACCGAGATCTACACTCTTTCCCTACACGACGCTCTTCCGATCTGAAGGAATCGGACGCCGAATAGGCGTTCCACGGTTTAGGAGAGCACCATGGCTCACAAGAAATCTGGCGGTTCATCGCGTAACGGTCGCGACTCGGCTGGCCGTCGTCTCGGCGTGAAGAAGTTCGGCGGCGAAGCTGTGCTCGCCGGCAACATCATCGTGCGCCAGCGCGGCACCAAGTATTACCCGGGCGCAGGCGTGGGCATGGGGCGCGACCATACGCTCTTCGCCCTTGATACCGGCGCGGTGAAGTTCATCACCAAGCGCGACGACCGCACCTATGTGACGGTGGTCCAGGCCGAGGGTGCGAACGCCGAGTAGGCGGAACCTCCTTTGACCGGTTCCGCCTCTCACAGACTCGAGGCGAACCGGACAGGAAAACTCCAGATGGGGAGTCCGGCCGCCGGACTCCCCGTTTTCGTTTTCCGAGGGCCTCCAAAGAGGGGCCGGGAGGATCAGATGAGCATTCCCGACGGACCGCCCGTCATTTCAACCGCCCGGCTGCGGTTACGCGCGCCCAGGCCCGAGGACGCGCCGCGCATCGCCGACCTGGCCAACGACCCCGGCGTCGCCCGGATGACCACGCGGATGCCCCATCCCTATGGCCTGTCCGACGCCGAGGCCTTCCTTCAAGCCTGCGAAAGCCGCGACATGGCCCGGGAGCACATCTTCGCCCTGGAGCATGGCGAGGCGGGCCTGGTGGGCATGCTCGGCTTTCATCCCGACGATGAGGGCCGGGTCGAGCTGGGCTACTGGCTGGGCCGGCCCTATTGGGGCCAGGGCCTGGCCACCGAGGCGGCCAGCGCCGCCCTGGTCTGGGCCGGGGAAGGCTGGCGGCGGCGATATCTGATGGCCGGCCACTTCGCCGACAATCCGGCCTCGGGCCAGGTGCTGTGCAAGACCGGCTTCCTCTACACCGGCGAGGTCGTCCCCCGTCACTCCCTGGCGCGCGGCGAAGCCGCGCCCACCCGCATGATGGTCTGGCTCGCCTAGCTCATCCCACTCTATGATATCGGACCCGTTCTGCTGGCCATCGCCGGCGGGACGGGCCACCTGGAACGCCGATGAAATTTCTCGACCAGTGCAAGATCTATATCCGCTCGGGCAATGGCGGCGGCGGGGCCGTCTCGTTCCGGCGGGAGAAGTACATCGAGTACGGCGGCCCCGATGGCGGCGACGGCGGCCGCGGCGGTGATGTCTGGATCGAGGCGGTGGATGGTCTCAACACCCTGATCGACTACCGCTACCAGCAGCATTTCAAGGCCGATACCGGCGAGCACGGCATGGGCCGCAACCGCCATGGCCACGCCGGCGCCGACGTGGTGCTCAAGGTCCCCGTCGGCACCCAGGTGCTGGACGAGGACAAGGAGACCCTGATCGCCGACATGGACCATGCCGGCCAGCGCCTGCTGCTGCTCAAGGGCGGCAATGGCGGGTGGGGCAATGACCGGTTCAAGGGGCCGATCAACCAGGCGCCGCGCCACGCCAATCCCGGCCAGGACGGCGAGGAGCGCTGGATCTGGCTGCGGCTGAAGCTGATCGCCGATGTGGGTCTGGTCGGCCTGCCCAACGCCGGCAAGTCCACCTTCCTGGCGGCGGTCTCGGCCGCCAAGCCGAAGATCGCCGACTATCCCTTCACCACGCTGGCCCCCAATCTCGGGGTGGTCGATCTGTCGACCAATGAGCGGTTTGTCATCGCCGACATCCCGGGCCTGATCGAGGGGGCCTCGGAGGGCGCGGGTCTGGGCACCCGGTTCCTGGGCCATGTGGAGCGCACCGCCGTCCTCATCCACCTGGTGGACGCCACCCAGGACGACGTGGCCGAGGCCTATCGCACCATCCGCCAGGAACTGGCCGCCTATGGCGAGGGCCTGGAGGACAAGCGCGAGATCCTGGCGCTGAACAAGGTTGACGCCCTGGACGATGAGACCCGCATCGCCAAGGCCGCCGAACTGGCCGAGGCCGCGGGCCTTGAGCCGCGCCTGATCTCCGGGGTGTCCGGCGAAGGGGTCACCGAGGTGCTGCGCGCCGCCTGGGGCCAGGTGCGCGAGCGCCGGGCCGAGGAGAAGACCGCCGCCGCCGGCCCCGACGCAGGTTGGGCGCCGTGAGCGAGCTCGCCCAGGCTCGCCGGATCGTCGTCAAGGTCGGCTCGGCCCTGCTGGTCGCCGCCGACGGGACTCCCAATCGGGCCTGGTTGAACGCCCTGGCGGTGGATATCGCGCGGATGCGGGCTCGGGGGCAGCAGACCCTGATCGTCTCCTCCGGCGCCGTGGCGCTGGGCCGGCGGCGTCTGGGACTCACCCGCCGCGCCCTGACCCTGCCGGAGAAACAGGCCGCCGCCGCCGCGGGCCAGTCGGCCCTGATGCGCGCCTGGGAGGAGGCCCTGGAGCCCCACGGCCTGTCGGCCGCCCAGATTCTGCTGACCCGCGACGACACCGAGGTTCGCCGCCGCTGGTTGAACGCCCGGGCCACGGTGGAGACCCTGCTGGAACTGGGCGTGGTGCCGGTGGTCAATGAGAACGACACCGTGGTGACCGAAGAAATCCGCTATGGCGACAACGACCGCCTGGCCGCCCGGGTGGCCCAGATGATCGGCGCCGACGCCCTGGTGCTGCTGTCGGACATCGACGGCCTCTATACCGCCGACCCCCGGCGCGACCCCGCCGCCACCCATATTCCGCGCCTCTCCCAGCTGACGGCCGAGATCGAGGCCATGGCCGGCGGCGCCAATGCCGGCGCCGGCGTCGGCACCGGCGGCATGGCCACCAAGCTGACCGCGGCCCGCATCGCCCAGTCCGCTGGCTGCGCCACCCTGATCACCCTCGGCTCCCGCCCCGCGCCCCTCGGTGCGGTGGAGGACGGCGCCAAGGCCACCATCATCGAGCCGGCCGTGACGCCCGGCGCAGCCTACAAGGCCTGGATCGCCGGCTCCCTCGCCCCGGCCGGGACCATCCTGGTGGACGAAGGCGCCGCCCGGGCCCTCCAGGCTGGCAAGAGCCTGCTGGCCGCCGGTGTCCGCCGGATCGAGGGCCGCTTCGGCAAGGGCGACGCGGTCAGCATCCGCCTGGAGGATGGAACCGAGATCGGCCGCGGACTCGCCCGCTATGACGCCGCCGAGGCCGAGCGCATCTGCGGCCTGCGCTCCGACGCCATCGAAGGCGTGCTGGGCTACACATCCGGCCCCGTCATCCACGCCGACGACCTGGCCGTGGCGCTCCCGACGCCGGCCTGACGGCTGGGCGCCAGCCAAGCCTTGAATTGCCCGGTCGCCGAAAGGGGCCTAGGTAAGCCTCATCCTGAGCATAACTGACGGATCATGACGATGGACGGGGCGAGGCCCGGCGAGGACCAGAGCGGGGACGACCGGAACGGTGAGCGTCTCACGGCGCTCAGTCCTGGCATGGTCATCCCCTATGGCGGAGACCGTCTGGCTCGGGTCGGCCCCGAGTTGGCCAGCGCCTTCCAGCCCGGCGACCAGATCGGAAGAGCGGCGTCTAGGGAAAGAGTGTAGATCTCGGTGGTTGCCCGCGCCTCACCATATGATGATGTACTAATCTATAAAGATGAGCCGTCATTGGCTGCGGCGATACATGCATTTGCTCTCTCACACCCTTGTCGAAATCACCCCGTCACAGTCAAGTGGTCGCACC
>CALEOQ010000229.1 GCA_937910255.1 uncultured Caulobacteraceae bacterium
GCAACGGAGAGGAACTAGTAGGAGAATTTTTTTTTTTTCAAGCAGAAGACGGCATACGAGATTACGACGTGACTGGAGTTCAGACGTGTGCTCTTCCGATCTACCGCGGCCAGCCGCAGGCCCGGCGCCATGGGGACCAGGAGCGCTGCGGCCAGCGCCAGCGGCAGGACGACCAGCAGGGCGAGCCAGGTGCGATAGACGGTGGCCGCATGGGCGCCGCCCTGGCCCTTGTCGGCCTCCGCCACCCAGAAGCGGGCCATGGCGGCCTCGTTCCAGGTGAAGATGGCGGTGTGCAGCAGGCTCATTACGGAAAAGCCGAGCGCATAGTCGCCGAACTGTGAGGGGGCCAGCAGGCGGGTGAAGGTGACGATGGTCGCCAGCCCCACCAGGCCTTGGATGATGTTGACCGGCAGGTAGCCGACCACGCCGCGCCAGAACATGAGGCCTGCCCCTAGCGCACGGCCTGCCGATCCCCGAGGAGGCAGGGGATGGTCATGGCGATGATGTAGAGGTCGAGCCAGATCGACTGGCGCTCGATATATTCGATGTCCAGCTGGATGCGGCGACGCACGTCGGCGGGCGTGTCCACCGGCCCGCGGGAGCCATGAATGGCGGCCCAGCCGGTCATGCCGGGCTTCATCCGGTGGCGGTGGGCGTATTCGGCCACCAGCCGGGCCGATTCCACATCGCCGGTCATCATGCCGATGGCGTGCGGACGGGGCCCCACCAGGGACATCTCGCCGGCGAGCACATTGAAGATCTGCGGCAGCTCATCGAGGCTGGTGCGGCGGATAAAGCGACCCACCCGGGTGACCCGCACGTCGCCGGCCTGCACCTGCTGGCGGGCCCTGGCGTCGGCGAGGTCGTGGCGCATGGAGCGGAACTTCCAGACCACGATCTCTTCGTTGTTGAAGCCCTGGCGTCGCTGACGGAACAGGATGGGGCCAGGGCTGTCGAGGCGGATGGCCAGGGCGATCAGCGCCATGATCGGCAGGGCCAGGACCAGGGCCGCGACGCCGACCACAAGATCAAGGCTGCGCTTGGTGATCGCCCGCCCCAGGTGGCGGGGCGGGCCGGAGATGCGGGCCAGGGGCAGGTCGCTGATGGTCTGGTTTCGCCGCGTGGCGATGGCCTCGGCCGGCGCGATCTCGTCTTCGAGCAGCAGGCTGACCTCGTTGGGCAGGGGGCGCAGGGCCGCGATCACCTGGCGCACCCTATCCCGGGCGCCGGGGGGGACGGCGACGATCACCCGGTCCACATAGGGCATGATGCGGTGGTCGAGCAGGGCCTGGGTGTCGCCGAGCACCGGCACGCCGCGCAGGGCGCTGGGGACGCGGGCCAGGCGGTCGTCGAAGATTCCGAGGATGTTCATCTCGCCGGACCGGATCGCCTCGCCGATCAGCCGCTCGGCCGCCGGCGTGGCGCCCACGACGACCACATTGGGGGTCAGCCGGCCATCGGCTCGCCAGCGATGGACCATCATCCACCAGACGCCGTGCAGGCCGTAGACGCCGAGGAAGGCCCCGGCGGTCCAAGGCCCCAGGGCTGTGACCACGGCGGGCAGGGGCAGGAAGGCCGACAGCAGGGCGACGGCGGTCAGGACGCCGACGGCGGCGGCGACGGAGGTCTGGGCCAGGTGGTAGGCCAGGCCCTGGCGGCTGCGGAATCCATAGGTGTCGAACAGGCTGAGCGAAATCATCACCGCCAGGGCGGGCGTCGCATAGACCCCGGCCGGGCCCGGCCCGATCCCAAAGGCCACCACGCCGATGATGAGCAGATAGAGGCCGTCCACCGCCTGGAAGGCCCAGGCATAGGCCTGGCCCTGCAGCCGCCTGCGGGTGGGGCTCAGCCGGTCCGGACGCATCGGACCACGCCGATCCCGAACGGGCGCCGACTCGGCCGGGGGGAGGGCGCCCTCCAGGTCCCGCCCCAGGCCCAGGGCGAATTGCGTCTCGGCCTCGGTCTCGGGCGCGTGGTCGGCCGGCGAGGGGCGGGGGGCTCTGTGGAAAGCCTGAGGGAGACGAACCAGGTTGGACATTCTGTACGCAGGTCAATGAAGGCCCGCCCAGTATGGGGCGCCGCCCCTGATCGACAGGTTAACCCCGGCCGCGCGCGGCTCTTTCGCCCGGCGCCGCTTTGAGCCGTTGCCCCCGCCCCCGGCTTTCGGCTATGGAGACCGTCCTTCGAGATCGCGGCTGGGCGCAAGCCCAGGGCCGTGGCCCGCGCGAAGGCCGGGAGACAACCCGGTTCAAATCAATGGTGACGTGGCCGAGTGGCTGAAGGCAACGGTTTGCTAAATCGTCATACCTGAAAGGGTATCGAGGGTTCGAATCCCTCCGTCACCGCCACTTTTCACATGAAGCTGCCGCCCGCGGCCGATCCCACGGCGCGCTTGGCGCTCGGCTGGGCCCCGGACCCTCAGCGGCTTCGTGCGGGCGGACGAGCTGTCCGTCGCGGGCCAATATCGCCTTGCGGGTGATCTGAGCCTCGCCCACAGTCTTGGGAACGCTGCGGTCGTTTGCTGCGCTCCCTCCGACGCGTTCCTGGGGGCGGCGCTGTCTACGGGCGACGGAACCTAGCTTGAAAATCTGTCCGTCCGCTGCGTCGGCATCCATGGGAAATCGATGAGTTCAATGTCGCGCCCCCCGTCCTTTAGCCCCCCGTCCTTTCGCTGCCCGGCCATCGGCGCATGAGCGTTCACAGCGTCACGGCCGGCCCCTTTGACGACCAGCGGCCTGGCACGTCGGGTCTTCGCAAATCCACACGTCAGTTCCAGACGCCGCACTATCTGGCGACCTTCATCCAGGCGGTGTTCGACACCTGCCCGATCGACGGCGAGATCGTGCTGGGTGGGGACGGGCGATTCTTCACCGAGCCGGCGGCCCAGGAAATCCTGCGCATCGCCGCCGCCAATGGCGCCAAGCGCGCGGTGGTGGGCCAGGGCGGCCTGCTGTCGACGCCAGCGGTGTCGCATCTGATCCGCAGCCGCGGGGCCTGGGGCGGGATCGTCCTGTCGGCGAGCCATAATCCGGGCGGGCCGGACGGCGACTTCGGCGTCAAGGTCAACGGGGCCAATGGCGCGCCGGCGCCCGAGGACGTGACCGAGGCCATCTTCGCCCGGACCCGCCAGATCGCTGCGTACGAGATCTTCGACGGCGCGAATCTCGACCTGTCGCAACTCGGGACCCAACACCTCGGCCCCATGACGGTGGAGGTGATCGATCCCGCCACCGACTATGCCGACCTGATGGAGCGGTTGTTCGATTTCGACCGCATCTCCCAGTTTCTCCAAGCGCCTGCCGGCGGGCTGCTGTTCGACGCGATGCACGCGGTGACGGGGCCTTACGCCAGCGAGATCTTCTGTCGGCGCCTGGGCGCTCCCGAGAGCGCGATCCTGCGGGGCGCGCCGCTGCAGGACTTCGGCGGCGGCCATCCCGACCCCAGCCTGGCCAACGCCAAGGCCCTGGCGGCGCGGATGAACGCCGACGACGCGCCCGCCGTTGGCGCGGCTTCCGACGGCGACGGCGACCGCCATCTGGTCATGGGGCCGAAATTCCCGGTGAGCGCCAGCGACAGCCTGGCGATCCTGCTGGCCAATGCCGAGCACGTGCCCGGCTACCGGGGCCGTATCGCCGGGGTCGCCCGCTCCATGCCCACCAGCCGGGAGATCGGAAGAGCACACGTCTGAACTCCAGTCACGTCGTAATATCGTATGCCGTCTTCTGCTTGAAAAAAAAACACCATCAATTGCAGAGTGACAAGGAAAAACGCCTGAGTCAATCGAGCTCGACTGCAGACAC
>CALEOQ010000230.1 GCA_937910255.1 uncultured Caulobacteraceae bacterium
GATGTCGTGAGTTGCGGCGTAGGTATCGTAGATTTTTTATATTTAAATTGTTCCCCAACCACCCTAGTGTACCGTCTTTCCCTGCGGGCTACCCTTGTGGTCGCCGGCAGACGGAGTCCGGGAGGGTGGGGAGAAGAGGTGGGGCACCGTTCGACAGGCTCCCTCTATATGGTCTCGAGGACCGGGCCGTCGGCGATGAACGCGCGGCGCCGGGAAAAGGCGGGGCGCGGGCTTTCACCCGCGTGGCTAACGCAAAACCACAGCCGGGGGGCTGAGGTCAAGGGCCGTCTCATCCCAGATGGGGTCAGCGGGCGCCGAATTCCAGGGTGACGGCCAGCACGGCGACAATGGCGATCAGGAACGGGATCTCATTGGTGGCCCGCCAGAACTTGGCGCTGCGGGGCCGCTCACCCGCCGCGATCTTCTTCCGCGCGCCGGCCAGCATGCCGTGCCAGCCGGACAGGAAGATCACCAGGGCGAGTTTCAGCATCATCCAGGGCTGCAGCAGGAAGGCCCAGCCCTGCCCCATGGCGTGCACATGATACATGATCAGGCTGAGACCCAGGATCCAGGTCAGCACCATGGACGGGTTGATGATGATCTTGAGGAGCTTGGCCTCCCACACCTTGAAGTGGGCGTCGAACTCGCTGCCGGGCGGGGCGGTTTCGGTGTGATAGGCGTAGAGCCGGGGCAGGTACATCATGCCGGCCATCCAGGCGATGACCGCGATGATGTGCAGCCCCCGAAGCAGATCGTACCAGTTCATGCCGCCCTCCCCGTCCTGCAGGCGCATTTTCCATAGTCGGCGGAACAGGTCCAGCCGCCGGCCGGGGCGATGCGCGGCGCATCGTCCAGGGCGTCCAGCACCACACCGCCCAGGCCGGTGATGAATCCGGGCGCAATCCCCAGGGCCGGCACCCGCAGATAAGGGGCGCAGCCGATGGTCTTGGCGATCTCGGCATATTCGTGATCGAGCTCCACCAGGGTCTCCACATGCTCGGAGACAAAGGCGATGGGGGTGAGGATCACGCCCTTGCCGTCGGCCTGGGCCTGGCGCAGAGCGACCTCCGTGGACGGACCAATCCATTCCATCGGCCCGACCCGGCTCTGATAGCAGACCTGCCAGTCGGCCAGCTCCGGCAGGCGGGCGGCCACGGCCGCGGCGGTGGCCTCGATCTGCGCCTGGTAGGGGTCGCCCCGCGCGATCACCGACTTGGGCAGGCCGTGGGCCGAGAACAGCAGGCGCAGACCCTCAGGCTTGCCGGCGGCGGCCCAGGTCTGCGCGATCTGGTCGGCGTGGGCTTCGACCAGCTTTTCCTGCGTCGGATAGCAGCAGACCGTGCGCACCACGCCTGGCCCCCTATAGGCCTTGGCCCAGTCCTTCAGGGATGACCCGGTCGTGGTGGTGGAGAACTGCGGATAGAGCGGCAGCAGCACGATCTCATCGGGCGCAAAGGCCGCCACCTCGGCCGCCGTCGCCTCGGCCCGGGGCTTCCAGTAGCGCATGGCGATGAAGACCTTGGTCTCCAGTTCCGGCGCGGCCTTGGCCAGTTCGGCCTGCAGGGCCTGACCCTGCGCCTTCGTCTCCGGCAGCAGCGGCGAGCCGCCCCCCATCAGGGCGTAGTTGGCCTGGGCCGTCTTCTTGCGGGTGGTGGAGATCAGGGCCGCCAGGGCATAGCGGGCCGGGGCCGGCAGACCGATGATCGCCGGATCGCGAAACAGGTTGAACAGGAAGGGCTGGACAGAGTCCTGATCGTCCGGCCCTCCCAGATTGAAGAGGACGACCGCGAGCTTCTTCATCAGGTCCCCGTCACGCGGCGAACCGCGCGCTCGATATTTTCCACCGGCGTGTCGGGCAGAACCCCATGACCCAGATTGAAGATGTAGGGTCCCTGGCCCCACTGCTCGATCAGGGCGTCGATGCGGGCGTCCATGGCCGGGCCGCCGGCCCGCAGCAGCAGATTGTCCAGGGCGCCCTGGACCGCCTTGCCGCCGGACTGGATCTTGCGGCCCATGGCGGCGCTGGCCTGGGTGTCGAGGGCCACGGCCTGGACCGGCACGGCGGCGGCGTAGTTTTCCACCAGCGCGCCGGCCCCACGGGGGAAGCCGATGAAGGGGGTGTCGACGCCGGCGGCGCGGACCTTCTCGATGATCGCCGCATGGGGGCGGATGACGATGCGTTCGAACACGTCCTCGGCCAGGCCCTCGGCCCAGCTCTCGAACAGCTTCAGCGCCTGGGCGCCGGCCTTGGCCTGCATCACCAGATAGCGGGCGGTGGACTCCACCAGGATGTCCAGCAGCCGGTCGAGGTCTTCGGGGTTCTGATAGGCGTAGGTCCGGGCGCCCGACCGATCAGAGCCCCGGCCCTCGATCATGTAGGTGGCCACGGTCCAGGGCGCGCCGGCAAAGCCGATCAGGGCCCGCTCCGGCTCCAGTTCAGCCCGCACCCGGGTCAGGGTTTCGCCGATCTCGGAAAGCCTGCCGGTCGAGGCCTCGATCTCGGCCTCCATGGCGGAAAGCGCCGGCAGTTCGCCGAGCCTGGGGCCTTCGCCGGTCTCGAACCAGACCTTCTGGCCCAGGGCCTTGGGCAGCAAAAGGATGTCGGCGAACACGATGGCCGCATCCAGGGGAAAGCGCCGCATAGGCTGCAGCGTCGCTTCGGCCGCCATCTGCGGATTGTGGCAAAAGGCGATGAAGTCCGGCGCCTTCGTGCGCAGCTCCCTGTATTCCGGCAGCGACCGGCCCGCCTGACGCATGAACCAGACCGGCGGCCGGTCGAGGGTTTCGCCGGCCAGGGCGCGAAGGAGGCGGGGCTTGCTCGTGTCACTCATGCCAAGCCTTAAAGCCGCTCCAGCCCGCCCGCTCAAGGGGCCAGGTGGACGCACAGTTCACCCCTCTTCCTGAAAGAAAGAATCTGGTTTGAGGAAGAGGTTGAGGTAGGGCCGGTCAGACCCGGGGAAAACCGGCCTCTGGCCGCGCCATACCGCCCTTGCCCACAGCGCGCGCCGAACTTGTCCCAAGGCCCGAAGAGCCCCTGTGAATTGCGGGCGCCGGCGCCTGACCCCGCGCCACAATCCTTAATGAAACCTTAAGAACCAGGCCTGGCCGCGCAGGCCCGCGCTCGGGGCGAGCCTGAGGATGAGCCGCGCTCGGGCGGCGCCCCTGTGTTTACCTTTCGTTAAGACTTTCCCCATCGGCCGAACCGGTGGACGCCTGGGCCCTGAAATGCAGATCCTTACAGCCCGGCCGACCGCACGCGCGTCGGCGACGGATAAGTCGCCCCCTATCCCCAAGTTCGCCCGCCTCCTTTAAGAGACTTATCGACTCCTCGGTCCCCAAGAGCATTTTGTCGCAGGCGCCCCCCTCGGTATGACCCACCCGCGCATCGCCACCTATTTCCACGTCCACCTGGTGTCGGACTCCACCGGCGAGACCCTGAACGCCATGGCGCGCGCCGTCTGCGCCCGGTTCGACGACGTCCTGCCGATCGAGCACATCTATGCGCTGGTCCGCTCCCAGCGGCAGCTGGACCGCGCCCTGTCGGACATCGAGTCCGCCCCGGGCCTGGTCATTCACACCATTGTCGACGCTGAGCTGCGCGCCGCCCTGGAGGAAGGCTGCCGGCGGCTGGAAATGGCCTGCATCCCGGCCCTCGATCCGTTGGTCTCGGCGGTGTCGCGCTATCTGGGGGTCAACACCACCACCCGGGTCGGCGCCCAGCACGCCCTGGACCACGACTATTTCAACCGGATGGACGCGCTGAACTACGCCATCGGCCACGATGACGGTCAGGGCGGGCAGGATCTGGAACAGGCCGACGTGGTGCTGGTGGGGGTGTCGCGAACCTCCAAGACGCCCACCTGCATCTATCTGGCCCACCGGGGCGTGCGGGCGGCCAATGTGCCCCTGGTCCCGTCGCGGCCGATCCCCGACAAGCTGCTGCAGCTCAAGAACACCCTGGTGGTGGGGCTGACCATCTCGCCTGACCGGCTGATCCAGATTCGCCGCAACCGCCTGCTGAGCCTCAAGGAGAACCGCACCTCGGCCTATATCGACGTGGACAATGTCCGCGAGGAGATCGTCCAGGCGCGCAGGCTCTATGAACGTCAGGGCTGGCCGGTGATCGATGTCACCCGCCGCTCGGTGGAGGAGACGGCGGCTGCGGTCATGAACCTGCTCACCGCCGGTCGCCAGGTGGATATCCTCGGATGAGCCGGGTCATCCTCGCCTCCCAGAGCGCGGCCCGCAGCCAGATCCTGGCCGGGGCCGGCGTGAATTTCGAAAAGATCGTCTCCGGCGTGGACGAGGATCTGGTCAAGACCCGCATCCAGGGCGAGGGCGGCAGTCCCAAGGCGGTGGCCCAGGCCCTGGCCGAGATCAAGGCGATGACCGTCTCGGCCGCCCAGCCGGGCCTCGTCATCGGCGCCGACCAGACCCTGGAGTTCGAGGGCGCGCTCTATGACAAGGCGCTCGACCGCGCCGAAGCCCGCGCCCGCCTGCTCGCCCTGCGCGGCAAGCCGCACTTCCTGCATTCGGCCGTGGCGCTGGCCCTGGACGGCGAGGTCCTGTGGTCGGAGACCGCCTGCGCCACGCTCACCCTGCGCGACTTCTCCGAGGCCTTCCTCGACCACTATCTCGACCTGGAAGGGGACGACCTGCTGGGCTCGGTGGGCTGCTACCGACTGGAGGGTCCCGGCGCCCAGCTGTTCGCCGCCATCGAAGGGGACTACTTCGCCATACTGGGCCTGCCGCTGATCGGCCTCCTCCATCAGCTGCGCCAGCGCGGAGCCCTGATCCCGTGAGCAAGAACCTGACAGGCGCTGGGCGCGTCGCCGGTGTCGTGGGCGCGCCCGTCGGCCACTCCCTAAGCCCCCTGATCCACAACGCCTGGATCGCGGGCGCCGGCCTGGACGCCGCCTATGTGCCGTTCAGCCCGTCGGAGACCGGGTTCGCCGCCTTGATCGAGGGCTTCCGCGGCGGCGTGATCAGCGGCCTCAACGTCACCCTGCCCTTCAAGGAACAGGCGCTGGCGCTGGCTGATTCGCCCAGCGCCGCGGC
>CALEOQ010000231.1 GCA_937910255.1 uncultured Caulobacteraceae bacterium
CTCCCCCCGGCCGAGCGCACGCTGCTGCTGGAGACCTGGAACGCCACGGAGGCGGACTATCCCGAGGCGGCGTGCGTCCAAGATCTTTTCGAGGCGCAGGTCCGACGTGATCCGGCGGCCACGGCTGTGGTGTTCGGGGATGAGCGCCTCACCTATGGGGAGCTGAACGCCCGGGCCAACCGGCTGGCCCATCACCTCATCGCCGAGGGTGTGGGCCCCGACGACCGGGTCGCGATCTGCATGGAGCGCTCCCTGGAGATGGTGGTGGGCCTGCTGGCGGTCCTGAAGGCCGGCGGCGCCTATGTCCCGCTGGACCCGGCCTACCCGGCCGAGCGCCTGGGCTTCATGCTCGCCGACAGCGCCCCGCGCCTGGTCCTCACCCACGGCCCGGCCCGTGAGGCCCTGGCCGCGGCGCAGGCCGGCCTGGACACGTCACTAGGCGTCCTCGACCTCGAGGCCGATGTCGGACGCTGGGGCGACCAGCCAGACACCGACCCGAACCGACAGGTGCTGGGCCTCACGTCCCGCCACCTCGCCTACGTCATCTACACCTCAGGCTCCACTGGCACGCCCAAGGGAGTGATGGTCGAGCACCGCGGCGCGGTGAACCTCTACCGGTGGTACGCGCAGAAGTACCTCTCTGTGGAGGAGACGATCTATGTGGCCTCGTCAGTCGCTTTTGACCTGACCCTCAAGAACTATTTTGCCTCCCTGATGGCGGGGGCTCGGGTCTGCCTGGCGCCCAACCGGATTTCGCTGGGTTCGGACCTTGTTGATGATATCCGGCGCGCGGAAGCGACCTTGATCAACTGCGCGCCCGCGCAACTCTATGACTCGGTGAATGCATATTGCGACCAGGGGCTTGGCCCCCCCCCATTGCTCAAGAGAATCCTCCTGGGCGGTGAGGAGATCATCTACGAGCGGATCGCCTCCTGGCTTGGCCGCCCCGACGGTCCGACCTTCATCAATAGTTATGGCCCTACCGAGATCACGGATGTCTGTATCGACGGAGACATCGCCGAACGATCATCACCTGGCGCGATCCCCATTGGCCGTCCGATCGCCAACACGCGGATCTACCTGCTGGATGATCATGGCCGGCCGGTCCCGTTGGGGGCGATCGGCGAGATTCACATCGGCGGGGCTGGCGTGGCGCGGGGGTACCTCAACCGTCCCGAGCTGACGGCGGAGAAGTTCGTCGCCAGCCCGTTCGTGGCTGGCGACCGGCTCTACAAGACCGGCGACCTGGCCCGCTACCTGACCAACGGCGACATCGAATTCGTCGGCCGCAACGACCATCAGGTGAAGATCCGCGGCTTCCGGATCGAACTCGGGGAGATCGAGGCCCGGCTCGCCGAGCTCGGCGAGGTGAGCGAGGTCGCCGTGCTTGCGCGAGAGGATGTGGCTGGCGAGCGGCGGCTGGTGGCCTACTACGTGGCCTCCGAGGAGATCGGAGCCGAGGTTCTGCGGGCCCACCTGGCGGCGGGACTCCCCGACCACATGGTGCCGGCCGCCTATGTATGGCTCGATCATCTACCCCTGACCCCCAACGGCAAGCTCGACCGCAAGGCCCTCCCCGCCCCCGGCGAGGAGGCCTTCGCCCGCAAGGCCTATGAGGCGCCGCAGGGCGAGGTGGAGGAGGCCCTGGCCGCCATCTGGTCCGAGCTCCTGGGCGTCGAGAAGGTCGGGCGCCACGACAACTTCTTCGAACTCGGCGGACACTCGCTGCTGGCGATCCAGCTGCTGGAGCGTCTCCGTCGCTGTGATCTCAGCACCGATGTGCGCTCCCTCTTCGCGACCCCCACCCTGTCGGACCTGGCGACCAACCTGGGCCGTCACCAGGACATCGTGGCCCCGCCCAATCTGATCACCCCGGGCCTCGATCGCCTGACGCCCGACCTGCTGCCGCTGATCGACCTGACCCAGGCCGATATCGACGCCGTCGTGGCGCGCACCCCCGGCGGCCTGGCCAATATCCAGGACATCTATGCGCTCTCGCCGCTGCAGGAAGGCATCCTCTTCCATCACCTGCTGGCCCAGGAGGGCGATCCCTACCTGCTTGTCAGCCTGATCGCCTTCGCGGACCGGGACGCGCTCGACCACGCCCTGGCGGCCGTGCAGCAGGTGGTTGACCGCCACGATATCCTACGCACGGCATTCCTATGGCAAGGCCTGTCCAGGCCAGCCCAGGCTGTGTGGCGACAGGCGTCCTTAAGCGTCGACGAGTTCAGTTTGGATCGAGAAGACGGACCGGTCGCTGAACAGCTTCGCCAGCGCTTCGATCCGCGGCGCAACCGGATGGAAATCGGCCAGGCTCCCCTGCTGCGCTTCGCCGTGGCCTTTGACGCCGAGCACGGCAGGTGGCTGATGCTGCAGCTGATGCATCACCTCATAGGCGACCACTCGACCTTGGAGATCCTCCATAGCGAGATTTCCATGATTTTAGCGGGCCGTGGTGAGGATCTTCGCGCGTCCCAGCCGTTCCGCAACCTGGTGGCCCAGGCGAGGTTGGGGGTCTCGGCGGCGGAGCACGAGGCCTTCTTCCGCGCCCAGCTCGGCGACATCGACGAGCCAACCACGCCGTTCGGCCTGACCGATATCCGTGGCGACGGCGGCCAGGTCGGCGAGGCGCAGGTGATGCTGTCGACGGAGCTGAACGATCGGCTACGACGTCAAGCCCGCAGATTGCGTGTCAGCCTGGCCAGCCTCTGCCACCTGGCCTGGGGCCAGGTGCTCGCCCGTGCCAGTGACCGACAATCCGTGGTGTTCGGGACGGTCCTCTTCGGACGGATGAATGCGGGCGAGGGCGCAGACAGCGCGATGGGCCTGTTCATCAACACCCTGCCCTTACGGCTTGATCTTGATGAAACAGGGGTTGAAGCCAGCGTCCGGCGGACCCACGCTCGATTAACTGAACTTTTGCAACACGAGCACGCCTCACTGGCCATGGCTCAGCGCTGCAGCGGCGTTCCCGCCGAGGCGCCCCTGTTCGCGACAATGTTCAACTATCGCCATAACAGCACGCCGCCGCTCCCCACGGCGCCGCAGGATTCCGCTGACCTCGGGAAAAACGCGTCTGACCCTGCTGCAACGCCCCTTTCACAGATCACTTGGCTGAGCAGCGAGGAGCGGACCAACTATCCTATCAGCCTGTCGGTGGAGGACTTTGGCCGGTCCTTGGGTCTGACGGTGCAGGTGGTGGAGCCGCTCTCTCCGGAGCGGGTCTGTGGCTACATGCATCAGGCGCTGGAGAGCCTGGCCGATGCGCTGGAGGAGGCGCCGGCCATGCCGGTCCGCCAGCTGGAGGTTCTCCCCCCGGCCGAGCGCACGCTGCTGCTGGAGACCTGGAACGCCACGGAGGCGGACTATCCCGAGGCGGCGTGCGTCCAAGATCTTTTCGAGGCGCAGGTCCGACGTGATCCGGCGGCCACGGCTGTGGTGTTCGGGGATGAGCGCCTCACCTATGGGGAGCTGAACGCCCGGGCCAACCGGCTGGCCCATCACCTCATCGCCGAGGGTGTGGGCCCCGACGACCGGGTCGCGATCTGCATGGAGCGCTCCCTGGAGATGGTGGTGGGCCTGCTGGCGGTCCTGAAGGCCGGCGGCGCCTATGTCCCGCTGGACCCGGCCTACCCGGCCGAGCGCCTGGGCTTCATGCTCGCCGACAGCGCCCCGCGCCTGGTCCTCACCCACGGCCCGGCCCGTGAGGCCCTGGCCGCGGCGCAGGCCGGCCTGGACACGTCACTAGGCGTCCTCGACCTCGAGGCCGATGTCGGACGCTGGGGCGACCAGCCAGACACCGACCCGAACCGACAGGTGCTGGGCCTCACGTCCCGCCACCTCGCCTACGTCATCTACACCTCAGGCTCCACTGGCACGCCCAAGGGAGTGATGGTCGAGCACCGCGGCGCGGTGAACCTCTACCGGTGGTACGCGCAGAAGTACCTCTCTGTGGAGGAGACGATCTATGTGGCCTCGTCAGTCGCTTTTGACCTGACCCTCAAGAACTATTTTGCCTCCCTGATGGCGGGGGCTCGGGTCTGCCTGGCGCCCAACCGGATTTCGCTGGGTTCGGACCTTGTTGATGATATCCGGCGCGCGGAAGCGACCTTGATCAACTGCGCGCCCGCGCAACTCTATGACTCGGTGAATGCATATTGCGACCAGGGGCTTGGCCCCCCCCCATTGCTCAAGAGAATCCTCCTGGGCGGTGAGGAGATCATCTACGAGCGGATCGCCTCCTGGCTTGGCCGCCCCGACGGTCCGACCTTCATCAATAGTTATGGCCCTACCGAGATCACGGATGTCTGTATCGACGGAGACATCGCCGAACGATCATCACCTGGCGCGATCCCCATTGGCCGTCCGATCGCCAACACGCGGATCTACCTGCTGGATGATCATGGCCGGCCGGTCCCGTTGGGGGCGATCGGCGAGATTCACATCGGCGGGGCTGGCGTGGCGCGGGGGTACCTCAACCGTCCCGAGCTGACGGCGGAGAAGTTCGTCGCCAGCCCGTTCGTGGCTGGCGACCGGCTCTACAAGACCGGCGACCTGGCCCGCTACCTGACCAACGGCGACATCGAATTCGTCGGCCGCAACGACCATCAGGTGAAGATCCGCGGCTTCCGGATCGAACTCGGGGAGATCGAGGCCCGGCTCGCCGAGCTCGGCGAGGTGAGCGAGGTCGCCGTGCTTGCGCGAGAGGATGTGGCTGGCGAGCGGCGGCTGGTGGCCTACTACGTGGCCTCCGAGGAGATCGGAGCCGAGGTTCTGCGGGCCCACCTGGCGGCGGGACTCCCCGACCACATGGTGCCGGCCGCCTATGTATGGCTCGATCATCTACCCCTGACCCCCAACGGCAAGCTCGACCGCAAGGCCCTCCCCGCCCCCGGCGAGGAGGCCTTCGCCCGCAAGGCCTATGAGGCGCCGCAGGGCGAGGTGGAGGAGGCCCTGGCCGCCATCTGGTCCGAGCTCCTGGGCGTCGAGAAGGTCGGGCGCCACGACAACTTCTTCGAACTCGGCGGACACTCGCTGCTGGCCGTGCGGATGATC
>CALEOQ010000232.1 GCA_937910255.1 uncultured Caulobacteraceae bacterium
GCGGCGGCGCCCACGAGGACGCCATTCGCGGGCTGCGCATCGACAGCGGCGGCATACGGATCGGAGAGCCGCTCACCAATTTCAGAGGGGTGATGACGGGAACGCCGGAATATGCCGGCGAGCCCACGCCCCTGATGGAGCCGCGGGTCGTTGAGTCCTAAAGAAGACGTCGGGCAGAACCCGATCCTTGTCTGCGCCCCCTTCGGTCGCGACGGCGAGACGATCGCCGGCCTCTTGCGGGGCGCCGGCTATAGCGCCCAGGTTTTCGGTGATCTGGACCGGCTCGTCAGCGCGCTTGATCAGAGCACCGGAGCGGTTCTGGCGACGGAAGAGGGCGTGGCCGCGTCGACCGTGCTGGCTGCCGCGCTGGCCGATCAGCCGGCCTGGTCGGACGTTCCCGTGCTCATTCTGACCTCCAGGCGCCACAGCGCCCGTCTTTCCGCCGACGGCATCTCGGGACGGCTGCTGGCCGACATCACCAACGCCATCCTGCTGGAGCGTCCGCTGGGCGCACGCTCGCTGTTGAGCGCCGTCGATGTGGCGCTCCGCAGCCGGCGGCGGCAGTTCGCCCTGCGCGACCAGATGATCCTGCTGGCGCAAAGCCACGACGCCCTCGAACTCAAGGTCCGGGAACGCACGGCCGAACTGGAGGCGGAGGTGGCGCAGCGCGCCAAGGCCGAGGCCGCTCTGCGACAGAGCCAGAAGATGGAGGCTGTGGGCCAGCTGACGGGCGGCATCGCCCACGACTTCAACAACATGCTCACTGGCGTCATCGGCTCCCTCGACATCATGCGCCGGCGGATCGCCTCGAATCGTCTGGAGGATCTCGACCGGTTCATGGATGCGGCGCAGGCCTCGGCCAGCCGCGCCGCGGCGCTCACCCAGCGTCTGCTGGCCTTTTCCCGCCGGCAGTCCCTCGATCCCAAGCCCACCGACATCAACAGCCTGGCCGCGTCGCTCAAGGAGCTGATCCGGGGGTCGGTGGATGAACGGGTCAGTCTTCGGTTCGCCCTCGACCCCGACCTTCCGCGGGCCATCGTGGACGTCAATCAGCTGGAAAGCGCCCTGCTGAACCTGGCGATCAACGCCCGCGACGCCATGCCCAACGGCGGGGAACTGACGATCGGCACCCGCGCCATGGATCTGGGCGAGGCCGCCGACGCCCAGTGGCTGGGCGTTTCGCCGGGGGCCTATGTGGTGATCTCGGTGTCCGACAGCGGCGTCGGCATGGCGCCCGACCTCGTGGACAAGGTGTTCGAGCCCTTCTTCACCACCAAGCCCCTGGGGCAGGGGACGGGGCTTGGGCTTTCGATGGTCTATGGCTTCGCCCGGCAAAGCGGCGGGCATGTGCGCATCGACAGTCATCCGGGCGACGGGACGACGGTCGAGGTGCTCCTGCCCGCGACCGAGGATGAGGTGGCCGACGAGATGTCCGCCGACGCCGCCGCCCCGCATGGCGACGGCCAGCGGGTCCTGGTCGTGGAGGATGATCCCGCCGTTCGTCTGCTGGTCCGCGAGGTGCTTGAGGAATTGGGCTATCTCCCCGTCGAGGCGGCCGAGCCCCATGCGGCGATCCCGATCCTGGCCTCGCCCATGCCGTTCGATCTCCTGATTTCAGATGTCGGCCTGCCGGGCATGAACGGACGGGAGCTTGCCGAGATCGCGCGGGCTCACCGCCCGCACCTGCCGATCCTGTTCATCACCGGCTATGCCGAGAACGCCACGATCCGGGCCGATTTCCTCGGCGCCAAGATGTCGATGGTGGCCAAGCCGTTCCGGCTGGAAGAGCTTGCGGCCAAGATCAACGAGATGGTGGCGGCCTCAACCTGACGCAGGCCTGCCCTTGCGCCACTTCCACACCATCAGGCCGATCACCGTCAGGGCCAGACCCGCAAGGGCGGGCTCCAGCAGGCCTTCGGGCAGCAGGCTGAGGCCCTGGGCGGCGAGATAGCCGGGCGCCAGCATCACCGGGATCCAGAGGACGGCCCCGATCAGGTTGGCGATCTGGAAGCGCACCCGGCGCATCTTCAGCATGCCGGCGGCCAGGGGGACCATTGAGCGGATGGGACCGGTGAACCGACCGAGCACCATGGTCAGCATGCCCGCCTTGCGGATGAACAGCCGCGCCCGGGCCACGGCGCGGCGGCGACGCTTCAACATGCGATGGCGAAGGGCCGAGGGCCCCATCCAGCGACCGAGCTCGTACGAGACGGCGTCGCCGGCCACGGCGCCGACAATGGCGTAGAGGAGCAAGGGGCCGGGCTGAAGCACGCCAGCGCCCACCATGGCGCCGATGGCCAGCAACAAGGGAGTGGACGGCACGAAGAAGCCGACGAAGGCCAGGCTTTCGGCGAAGACCAGCAGGCCGATCACCAGGCCGGCCTGTTCGGGATGGTCTTGCAGCAGCGACGTCAGGCCGCTTTCGAAGCCGCCTGCGGCGTCAGTTTGGAACATGCCGCAGGTAAGACCTTCGATGCGGCGCAGGTTCCCTGGAGATGTCTAGCTCAGGGCTTTTCCACCGGGTCGGGCATGTCCTCGGCGGGTTCGCCCAGGTCGGTCTCAGGCGCGGTCGGGTGTCCGAGTTCCTTCACATAGGCCTTGTGCTCATCGACAATACCGCTCGGCTCGGGCCGCGCCTCTTCGGCGCCGATGCCAAAGGCCTGGGCGCCGGGACGGGTCTTGCCGGGCTCGTCGCTGGTGCGCGCGGTAGAGGAGGCGGGCGGCTTGGGATGTTCGGCCATGGGGTCTCCTTGGGTGGTCTTTCTCAACCCCTGCGGCCTGCGACTCGTTCCGCCAGAGAGGCTGCGTTAACCTTCCCTGCGGCAAAATCGATGAGTCTCTTACAGGAGCTTGCCCCATGGCGGCCGACCGGCGCCCGGCGAAGGATGACTTGACAGCGCAGCTGTCGGCCATGTTTCAGCAGATCCAGTCCCAACCCGTGCCCGATCGCATCATGTCGGTGGTGGACCAGCTGGACGGCGAGACGGATATCGAGACCGACCTGACGCCTACGCCCCCGCGGGCCGCTATCGCGGGGTGACCGCGTCCGAGGCCTCCGGCGCCGAGTCCGGAGCCTCGCGATCCTCCATGATCTTCACCAGCCTGTGGCGGGCGCGGTTCACGCGGCTCTTGATGGTGCCGATGGCGCAGCCGCAGATTTCGGCGGCCTCCTCGTAGCTCAGGCCGGCCGCGCCGACCAGGATCAGCGCCTCGCGGTGTTCGTCCGGCAATTGGGCCAGCGCGGCCTGCAGGTCCTGCATGGCGACGCTCCAATCCTGGCTGGGGGGCGTTTTCAGTTGCTTGGCGTAGTCGCCGTCCTCGTCGCGCACCTCGCGCCGCCGCCGGGCGATCTGGGTGTAGTAGGTGTTGCGCAGGATGGTGAAGAGCCAGGCGCGCAGATTGGTCCCGGGCTCGAACTTGTCGCGATTGGCCCACGCCTTGATCAGGGTGTCCTGCACCAGATCGTCGGCGTCAGACCCGTTGTGGGTCAGCGACCAGCCAAAGGCGCGCAAGGCCGGTATCATGGCCACCACGGCGTCCCGCCACAGCTCGCGCGTCATCTGGGAGCCTTCGCTCGTCACACCTGCTCCTTAGGGCCGATAAGGGGGTTTGGTCGGCGCCCAACCACCAACGTGGCCAGGAGTCTTCCGTTCCGGGTTGCGCCAGAGGGCCTGAGGACCAACCTTAAGGAACGGGGGGCGCCTGATCAGCGTTCATCTTTGAACCTTCGCACTGGCGGAGGGCGCGGCCGGCCGGCCTGCGGAACCAGGATGGGGGAGGGGTGGAATGGCGCCTTCGGACGACGCAACCATGACCTTCGCCGCCCAGGATGCGCCGGCCCAGGCGCGGCTGGAACGCTACATCGCCACACGGGCGCGCAGCGAGCATCTGGTCCGAGACCTGTCGCCCGAGGATCAACTGGCCCAGTCGATGCCCGACGCCAGCCCGACCAAATGGCACCTGGCCCATACCACCTGGTTCTTCGAGACCTTCCTGCTGACCCCCAACCTGCCGGGTTATCGGGTCTTCGATGAGCGGTTCGGCTTTCTCTTCAACTCCTATTACGAGGCGCTGGGACCCCGGCAGCCTCGCCCGCAGCGGGGGCTGCTGACTCGTCCTTCCCACGAGCGGGTGATGGCCTATCGCGCCCATGTGGACGAGGCGATGACCCGACTGCTGCTGTCGGGCGCCGCGGGTTTCGAGGATCTGTTCGACCTGGGCTTGGCTCACGAGGAGCAGCATCAGGAGCTGATCCTGATGGACATCCTGCATCTCTTCGCCCAGTCGCCCTGGAAGCCCGCCTATGGCCGCGGCGGCCTCCCGGGCTTGGCCGCAGATCCCGGTCCCCTGGGCTTCCAAGGCTTCGAGGGCGGGCTGGTCGAGATCGGCCATGACGGAAAGGGCTTCGCCTTCGACAACGAAGGCCCGCGCCACAAGACCTAAGATCGGAAGAGCACACGTCTGAACTACAGTCACGTCGTAATCTCGTATGCCGTCTTCTGGTCGACAAAAAAATCTTCTCCCC
>CALEOQ010000233.1 GCA_937910255.1 uncultured Caulobacteraceae bacterium
GCGACGTGCTGGCCGGCTATATCGCCGGCCTGGTGGCCCAGGGCATGGACAGTTTCGAGGCCGCCTGCGCCGCGACCTGGATCCATGCCGAGGCCGCCCACGCCCACGAGCCGGGCCTGATCGCCGAGGATCTGCCGGGCCTGACGCCCATGGTCCTGCGCAGGCTCTACGCGGCCAGCTAGACCGTGGCGCGGGCGTCTGCTAGGCGAGGGACGGTCGCCCTGGAGCCCCGGCCCTTGAACCGTTCGTCCGCCATGCCCGTTCGCCTCCTCGCACCGGTAGCCGCCGGCTGGATGGCCATGCGCGCGGCTGCGGCTGGCGGGACGAGGATCTAGACCCACAGTCGCAAACCGCGGCGATCTCCTCCCACCCCCCGGCTTCGACCGCGGGTGGGGGCGTCGTAAATCCCCAGCGCCTGTGGTCGGAGCCCCCTTTCGGACCCCGACGCCATGACCAGCTACACGCCCCAACTCCTGGGGGCGCTCGCGCTTTTCGCCTTCGTCTCCTCGATCACGCCCGGCCCCAACAACGCCATGTTGATGGCCTCGGGCGCCAACTACGGCTTCGCGCGCACCCTGCCGCACCTGGCTGGCGTGGTGCTGGGCTTCGCGGTCCTGCTGCTGGCGGTGGGCTTTGGTCTCGGCGGCCTGTTTGCCGCCTATCCGCTGGCGCACACGATCCTGAAGGCCCTAGGGGCGGCTTACCTGCTTTGGCTGGCCTGGAAGATCGCCACGGCCAAGGGTGTGGGGGAGGGGGCGGCGAATGCGCGGCCCTTCACCTTTCTGCAGGCCGCCGGATTCCAGTGGGTGAACCCAAAGGCCTGGACGATGGCGGTTGGCGTGGCCGCCGCCTATGTCCCCCGCGAGGGCGGGCCGGGCGACATGTTGATCGGCGCCCTGGTGGTGTTCGTCGTCAACATGCCCTGCGCTGTCGCCTGGACGGGATCGGGCGTGGCCCTCCGCCGGCTCCTCGCGCGGCCCGGGGCGCTGCGGCTCTTCAACGGGGCGATGGCGGCCCTGCTGGTCGCCTCGCTGGTTCCAGTCCTTCTCGACCTCGCGCGGATGTGGACGTGAAGGGCGAGGCGGCTTGACGCGCGCGGGCAAACCGCCGATGGCAGGCGCGGAATGCGGGCGTGGCGGAACTGGTAGACGCACTGGATTTAGGTTCCAGCGCCGCAAGGCGTGGAGGTTCGAGTCCTCTCGCCCGCACCACCTTTGCTCTTGGACCGGGCAGGCGCCCGTGACATAAGGGCGCCCTCCCGCCGCCTCGACGTAGGCGGCGCTTCCCGTTTCACCTTTAGGCGGACCGTCAAGAGCGCGTGACAGCGCCCCGGAGTCCGGAAGCAAGAATGTCGATGCAGATCGTTGAAAAGTCCGGTGAAGGCCTCAGCCGCGTCTATGGCGTCACTGTCCCGGCCGCGGACCTGGCCGAGCGCCTGGAAGCCCGCATCGCCGAGGTGACCCCGCAGCTGAACATCAAGGGCTTCCGCCCGGGCAAGGTGCCGCCGGCCCATGTGCGCCGCGTGCATGGCAAGGCCCTGATGGCCGAGGTGGTCGAGGCGACCATTTCGGAGTCGACCCAGAAGGTCCTGGAAGAAAACAAGCTGCGCCCGGCCGGCGAGCCCGACCTGAAGCCCGAGGGCGATCTGCAGGACGTGGTCGACGGCAAGGCCGATCTGGCCTTCGACATCTCGCTGGAGCTGATGCCGGACTTCGAGCCCGTCGATCCCGCGACGCTGGAGCTGGTCCGCCCGGTCTATACCCCCGGCGACGAGGAAGTGACCGAGGCCCTGGCCGAGCTGGCCAAGCAGAACCGCAGCTTCGAGCCGCGCACGGGCAAGACCGTGAAGGCCAAGGACGGCGATCAGGTCACCATCGACTTCGTCGGCAAGATCGACGGCGAGGCCTTCGAAGGCGGTTCGGCCGAGGGCGCCCAGCTGGTGCTCGGCTCGGGCAGTTTCATCCCGGGCTTCGAGGAGCAGCTGGTCGGCGCCAAGCCCGACAGCGACGTCGTGGTCAAGGTGACCTTCCCCGAGGACTATCAGGCCGCCCATCTGGCCGGCAAGGAAGCCGAATTCGAGGTCAAGGTGACCGAGGTTTCCGCGCCCGTGGAGACCGAGGCCGACGACGCGTTCGCCGAGAAGCTGGGCATCGAGAGCCTGGACAAGCTCAAGGAGCTGCTGCGCGAGAACCTGCAGCAGCAGTATGTCAGCGCCTCGCGCTTCAAGCTGAAGCGCGCCCTGCTGGACGTCCTGGACTCCAAGCACGACTTCGATCTGCCGCCGAAGATGGTCGAGGCCGAGTTCGCCGCCATCTGGACCCAGGTGCAGCAGGACAAGGAACGTGAAGCCCTGCCGCCGGAAGACGCCGAAAAGACCGACGAGCAGCTCGAAAGCGAATACCGCAAGATCGCCGAGCGCCGGGTGCGCCTGGGCCTAGTCCTGGCCGAGATCGGCCGGGTCAACAACGTCCAGGTGACCGAGCAGGAACTGCTGGAGGCCATGCGCCAGGAGGCCATGCGTTATGGTCCCCAGGCTCAGCAGGTGTTCGACATGTTCCGCCAGAACGCCAACGCCCAGGCCCAGCTCCGCGCGCCGATCTTCGAGGACAAGGTCGTCGACCTGATCGTCGAGAAGGCCAAGGTCGAGGACAAGGACGTCAGCAAGGACGAGCTGATGGCCGAGGACGATCTGCCGGAAGGCTATGGCGACTGATACGCCGCGCGCCGCCCATGAGGCGCCGTGAAGCTGGAACGAAAATGATCCCGGCGTGGCCTTGGCGCGACGTCGGGATCATGCGTCTTTAGGGTTCCGAAAGGGCCTGCGTCGGAGGCTCACCTTGCAACCTCCCGACGCAGACGCGATATCGGAGACGACGGCGATCCGACGATCGCCCATCGAGAAGGGCTTTTAAGCTTATGCGTGACCATGTGACCACCGCGCTCAACCTCGTGCCCATGGTGGTCGAGCAGACCAGCCGCGGCGAACGGGCCTTCGACATTTTCTCCCGGCTGCTGAAGGAACGGATCATCTTCCTGAACGGCCCGGTCGAGGACGGCATGGCCGCCCTGATCTGCGCCCAGCTTCTCTATCTGGAGTCCGAGAACCCCAAGAAAGAGATCTCCATGTACATCAACTCGCCGGGCGGCATCGTGACGTCCGGCCTGGCGATCTACGACACCATGCAATACGTGAAGAGCCCGATCTCCACCGTCTGCATGGGCATGGCGGCCTCCATGGGCTCGTTCCTGCTGATGGCCGGCGAGAAGGACCAGCGGATTTCGCTGCCCAACGCCCGCATCATGGTGCACCAGCCCTCCGGCGGCTATTCCGGCAAGGCCTCGGACATCCAGCGTCACGCCGAGGACATCATCAAGACCAAGGGCCGGCTGAACGAGCTCTACGCCAAGCACACCGGCCAGCCCATCGAGGTGGTCGAGGAGACGCTTGATCGCGACCACTTCATGACCGCCGAGGAAGCCAAGGCCTGGGGCCTTGTCGACCACGTCTATGAGCGGCGCAGCGAGGACTGATCCAGGCAGGCGCGGGCGGCCTCGACCAGGCGCGCCCGGCCATCCTCGCCGGTGACGTCGAAGCGTTCGAACTCGGCCTCGGCGGCGCCGCGCACATCGGCGAACAGACCGGCGGGATCTTCGTGAAAATGCAGAAAGGCGCGGCGCTTCGCATAGAAGACGCCGCGCCTTTTCTCGTTCAGGCCGGGCAGGGCGCGCAGTTCCGCCAGCAGGGGCTCCAGGACGTCGAGGGCCGCAGGGCCGGCGTGACGCACCTCAATCCTCCTCCCGGTCCTTGAGCCAAAGCCGCGCAGGCGTGGCCGGCGGACTATGGCGGATCGGCGCGCCGACGCCCAACGCAGGCGTCTAAGGAGTATCTTTGAACACGCGATAGCCCGCCTCGTCGGCGATTTTCAGCATCTCCCGGTCCCCGCTGGTGTCGCCATAGGCGGCCCGCAGGCGGATATCGGCCCCGAAATGGGCCTGCAGGCGGACGACCTTTTCCGGACCCCGACAGTTGCGGCCGTCGATGACGCCGGCCACGCGATCCTCGGCGTCGAACACCAGGCGCGTGCCGATCAGATGGTCGGCCCCCAGGCCGCGGGCGAAGGGCTGGACGACGATATCCGGCGAGGCGGTGACGATGACCATGGTCGCCCGGCGCTCACGCCAGCGCCGCCAGGTGTGCAGGGCGTCTGGGCGGAGCAGCCGCGGGGCGAAGGCCTCGGCGAAGGCGCGGGCTTCGGCTTCCAGCTGCGCCCGCGGCACGCCCTTGAGGAACTCCCGCACGGCCGCGGCCTTGATGCGCCCCCGATTGCGGTGGAACAGATAGGCGCCGGCGGCGGGCGCGAGCCGGCGCCCGAGAACGCCGCGTCGAAGGCGCCGTCCTGGCGCTTGAGCACGACGCCGTCGATCCTGGCCGCGAGGTCGAGATCGGAAGAGCACACGTCTGAACTCCAGTCACGTCGTAATCTCGTATGCCGTCTTCTGCTTGAACAAAAAAACCACAGC
>CALEOQ010000234.1 GCA_937910255.1 uncultured Caulobacteraceae bacterium
GTGTGGTCGCGCCTGCTGGCTGTGCGATCTGTTCGTCTGTCCGTCGCGCCTCTGTTTCCTCGTTTTTGTTTTTTTTATGGATACGGCGCCCACCGGGATCTACACCCTTCCCCTACCCGACGCTCTTCCGGTCTGGCCATGGGGCCAGCCAGCGCGGCTGGCGGCGTGGGGCGTGGGCCGGCCTCCAGGGCGGCGAGCAGCCCGTGCGCCCGCGCCCGGGCCTGCGTCTGGCTGTCGCCACGACCGATGGCCGACAGGCGTTGCGCCTGATGATCGAAGGCCAGGACGGCCGGATAGAGCCCCACCGCCAGATGCGGCCAGTCGGGATGGGCCGCCAGGTCCAGCCCCTGCGCGCGACCGCCGAGCTCATAGGTCGCCAGGCCCGCCACGCCCCCCTGGAAGGGCGGACCGTCGGCAAGCATGTCGCCCTCCGGGATCAGATCCTCCAGGGCCGCGAAGGGATCGCCCCCCTCGGCGGCCTCGACCACCAGAACCCGCCGCGGCCGGGACGCCAGATAGGACCAGCGCCCGCGCTCGCCCCCGCCGCCCGAGAGCAGGCAAAGGCTCCAGGCCTCGTCCGCCAGGGCGGCGAGAGCCAGGGCGGGATCACGCCAGGGGGCGGCGATCTGGACGACACGACGCATGATCGCGCCTTAGACCGCCAAGGCCCCGCTGGAAAGCGGTCAGGCCGCCAGCTTGGCGTCGGCGGCGGCCAGGGCCTTGTCCTTGGCGCCGGCGAACCCCTGGACCGCCAGGGCCTCGGCCAGGGCCGTGAGGCAGAGACGGACATGCCAGGGACTGGCCGAGGCGCCCATCAGCCCGATCCGCCAGACCTTGCCCTTCAGCGGGCCGAGACCGGCGCCGATCTCCAGATTCCAGTGCTCCAGCACGTGATTGCGGACGGCCGCCTCATCGATGCCTTCGGGGATCTTCACCGTGTTGAGCTGCGGCAGGCGATGCTCGGGCGCCACCAGCATCTCCAGGCCCAGGGCCTCCAGCCCCGCCACTAGGGACTCGTGCATCCGCGCATGGCGGACGAAGGCGGCCTGCTGGCCTTCCTCGAACAGGGCGACCAGGGATTCATGCAGGCCATAGAGGGCGTTGATCGGCGCGGTGTGGTGATAGGTGCGGCCGCCCTCCCCGCCCCAGTAGCTCATGAGCAGGCCGATATCGTAGAGCCAGTTGCGCGGCTTCTCCTTGCGCGCGGCGATGGACGCCACGGCCCGCTTCGAGAAGGCCACCGGCGAGAGGCCGGGCGGCGCCGAAAGGCACTTCTGGGTGCCGGAATAGACCACGTCGGCGTCCCAGGCCGCCGCATCGACGGCGATGCCGCCCAGGGAGGTCACGCAGTCGACGATGGACAGGGCGCCATACTTGCGGGCCAGGGCGCAGAGGCTGGCCGCATCACTGCGCACGCCGGTCGAGGTCTCCGCATGGACGAAGGCCAGCACCTTGGCCTGGCGGCCAGCCAGGGCCGCCTCGACCTTGGCCGGATCGACAGGGGTCCCCCAGTCGTCGTCCACCGTGACCACCTCGGCGCCGGCCCGGCCGGCCATGTCGACCATGCGCGTGCCGAACACGCCATTGACGCAGATCACCGCCAGGTCGCCGGGCTCCAGCAGGTTCATCAGGGCCGCCTCCATGCCCGCCGTGCCCGGGGCCGGCAGGGGCACGCAGATGTGATCTGGCGCATTGAACAGGCGGGACAGCGCCGCCTTGATCTCTTCCATCAGGCCCTGGAATGCCGGATCCAGGTGGCCGATCGTCGGCCGGGCCAAGGCGGCCAGCACCCGCGGGCTCACATCGGACGGGCCAGGCCCCATGAGGATGCGGCGGGGGGGTTGAAAGCTCTGCATGGCGACCTCCGGGTGACGACCTGATTTCACGCCGAGGTGATTAGGCCGAGAGGGCGCCCGAGCGCAAATCTTGTCGCTGAGCCTTGTCGGAGGTTCAGCCCCTGGAAGCGCCCGGCGACGACGCGGAGGTCATCGCCGGGCGTAGGCTTTTCAGCCCCCCCCAGCACGTCCCTGGCACGTCACCCTAACGAGTCTCGTTCGGCAGGGTCTTTCGCCACGCCGCCCAGAGCTGCGCCCGCGGCCGGGGGTATTTCTCGTCCAGGAAGCGGGCGCTCACCACCCGATCCGTGCGGAAATGGCGGAAGCCCTGGCGCAGCTCGCACCAGGCGCAGATCAGACGCGTGGTGTCGAAATAGCCGATCGTCACCGGCCAGATCACCCGGGTGGTGACCGCGCCAAGCTCGTCGCGATAGTCCAGGGCCACCTTGCGCTGATCGCGCAGGCAGGCGCGCAGCTGGGCCATGTCCAGGGCGTCGCGGGCGGTGTCGTGACGGCCCGAGGCCATCAGGGGCGAGGAACTGATGAAGGGCCGCAGCTCCGCTGGGATCACCTGGCCGATCTTGGCCACCAGGTCCTGGGCGGCGCGGGCGAGATCGGGATCGCCGCGGCCGCCGACCCACTGGGCGCCCAGCAGGACGGCCTCCAGCTCCTGCGCCGTCAGCATCAGGGGCGGCATGTCGAAGCCGTCCTCCAGCACATAGCCGACCCCGGCCTCGCCACGGATCGGCACCCGCTGGGCGATCAGGTCGGCCATGTCGCGATAGAGGGTGCGGACCGAGGTCTCCAGCTCGCGGGCGAGGGCCGCGCCGGTCACCGGCCGGCGGCTGCGGCGCAGGATCTGGATGATCTGAAACAGGCGGTCGGCCCGGCGCATCGACGGCTCCAGAAAGCGGGACGAAACGGCTGACAAGACGCTGACAGAAGTCTGGCGTCTATCATGGTTCGGCCGCGCCGGCGCGGTAATGACCCTAGGCCAGGATTCGTTCGGCGATCGCCTCACGCATGGCCGCGTCCACGCCCAGCGCCTGTTCCAGATAGCCGTCCAGGGACCCGCACTGGTCGCGCATGACCGCGAAGGCGGCCTGCAGATATTCCGGATGAACGCTGAGCGCCGTGCGCACCGCCTCTTCGGTGGGCGCGCGGCCGGCGTGCTCGGCGACGAACTCCATCATGAACGGGATACGCCGCACGATGCGGGTCTCGTCATTGGTCAGCAGATAGTCGGCGATCAGGTCGTCGTCATGGACGCCGGCCATGTGGTGGGTCAGGGCGCACAACATGCCGGTGCGATCCTTGCCCGCCGCGCAGTGCACCAGCACCGGACCGCCGGCCTTGGCCAGGGCCTGGAAGTAGCGGGCGAAGAGGTCGAGGTGGCGCTCCTCGAAGGGCGCGTCCTGGTAGAACTTCACCCCGTCAGCGCGGAAGAAGTCGGCGCTGATGTCGGAGTCCTTCAGCGCCGCCAGCCACGGGTCGCCGGGCTCACCCAGGTCGTTCTCGATCACATGGGCCATGAAGCCCTCGTGCCGCAGGGACGGGTCGCGGGCCCGTTCGGCTGGCCGGCGCAGGTCCACCACCACCGAAAGGCCCATCTCGCGCAGCCGGGCCAGGTCGGCGACGGTGGCCCGGGCGTGGTTGGCGGACCGGTAGAGCAGGCCTGAGCGCAGGCCGCGCCCACAGGCGGTGTCGTATCCGCCGAAGTCGCGGAAGTTCTCGATGCCTTCGAATTCGATATGGCGTTCCATCACCAGCCTCTAGCGCCGGACAGGCGCAAAATCCAGGGCCTGGACGCCGGGGCTCCGGCGCCACAGGCTGGCGCCATGATCGAACCCCAGACCCACCGATTCCAGAGCTTCGACGGCGTCGAGATCGCCGTCCATACCGCAGGCGCCGGCCGCCCCGTCGTGCTGCTGCACGGCTTCTTTTCCAGCGGCCCGCAGAACTGGTTCCTGCCGGGCCACGCCGATCGACTGGTCGCCGCAGGCTTCCAGGTGATCGCGCCGGACCTGCGCGGCCATGGCCAGTCGGGCGCGCCGGTGGAGGCGCAGGCCTGGCCGCAGGATGTGCTGGCCAAGGATCAGGCCGCCCTGATCGCCCATCTGGACCTCAAGGACTTCGATCTGGTGGGCTATTCGCTCGGCGCGCGGACCTCGGTGCGCGCGGTGATCGGCGGCCTGGCGCCCCGGAAGATGGCGCTCGGCGGCATGGGTGCCTCAGGGATCATGGAGGCCGGCGCGCGGGCGGCCATGTTCGAAGACTCCATCCGCAATGGCCCCAAAGCCCGCGACCCCCGGGCCGGCAAGTTCATCCAGGCGCTGATGGCCGAGATGGGCCTCAATCCCCAGGCCATGCTGGGCGTGCTGGCCGCCTTTCAGGAAACCACCGAGGACCAGATCGCGGCGATCCAGGTCCCGACCCTGGTGGTTTGCGGCGACGCCGATCGCGACAACGGCTCGCCCAATGAGCTGGTCGAACTCCTGCCGCAGGGCGAACTGGTCATCGTGCCCGGCGACCACCGGGCCGCGGCCGCGACGCCAGAGCTGGGTGAGGCCGTGGTCAAGTTCCTGACGGCCTGACCACAGAGGCCTATCTGAACGGCGGCTCGTCGAAGCTGCGCAGCTTGCGTGAGTGCAGGCGCGGCCCCTCCTCGCGCAGCAGGTCCAGGGTGGCCAGGCCAATCTGCAGGTGCTGGCCGATAGCCCGCTCATAGAAGGCGTTGGCCTGGCCGGGCAGCTTGATCTCGCCGTGCAGGGGCTTGTCCGACACGCACAGCAGGGTGCCGTAGGGCACGCGGAACCTGTAGCCCTGGGCGGCGATGGTGGCGCTTTCCATGTCGATGGCCACGGCGCGGGACTGGTTGAACCGGAGCGCCGACAGCGAATAGCGCAGCTCCCAGTTCCGGTCGTCGGTGGTCACCACCGTGCCGGTGCGCAGACGGCGCTTGAGCACATCGCCTGCCTCCCCCGTCACCAGTTCGGCGGCCCGGTTCATGGCCACCTGCACCTCGGCGATGGGCGGGATGGGGATTTCCGGCGGCAGGACGTCGTCCAGCACGTGGTCGTCGCGCAGATAGGCGTGGGCCAGGACATAGTCGCCGATGGTCTGGCTGCCGCGCAGTCCGCCGCAATGGCCGATCATTAGCCAGGCCTGGGGACGCAGCACCGCCAGATGGTCGGTGATCGTCTTGGCGTTGGACGGACCCACGCCGATATTGATCAGGGTCACCCCCCGGCCGTCTTCGGCCATCAGGTGATAGGCCGGCATCTGGTGGCGCCGCCAGGCCGCCTCGGCCACCACCAGTTCGGGGTTCTCCGTCTCGGCGGTCACCAGCACCCGGCCGGCCGCCGACAGGGCCGTATAAGGGCCGCCCGCCTTCAGCTGGGCGCAGGCCCAGGCGACGAACTCGTCCACATAGCGGTGATAGTTGGTGAACAGGATGAAGGGCTGCACATGCTCGGCCGGAGCGCCGGTATAGTGGGCCAGGCGGGCCAGGGAGAAGTCGGTCCGCAGGCCGTCGAACAGGGCCAGCGGGCGAGCCTCTTCCAGGGCCGGCGTCCAGAAGCCGTCGGCGATCTCGTCGCCGATATGGGCGAGCTCAGTGGTGGGGAAGTGCCGGGCGATTTCGCGGGCGCCCACATCGGCCTTGGCCAGGTCCACCGTGCCGTCCAGCACATACGGGAAGGGGATCTCCTGGTCCGAGCGGCCGACCTCCACGGTCACGGCGAAGTCCTGCATCAGCAGGGTCAGCTGCTCCACCAGATAGGCGCCGAACAGGTCGGGCCGGGTCACCGTCACCGCATAGGTTCCCGGGGCCGAGAGGCGGGCATAGGCTCGCGACAGTCGGGGGAAGTCCTGTCCGGCCGGCCAGGTCAGCCGCAGCTCCGGATAGGTGAAGGCGCCGGACGCCCGAAGCATCGGATCGGGCGGAGACCCATCGGTCAGGAATTTCTGCAGGGCGCCGCGAAGGGCGCCGACCGAGGCCTCATACTCCTCGGTGAGCCGCGCAAGAATGGCGGCGGGATCGTTGGTTCTTGTCATGGGCGATCATAGCGCTGCTTGGCGACGGTTTCGAGATGCCGAAAGCACGCATGTGCTTGCGCAGGGACGGCGCCATTCCCCATATCTGGCGCCTGGAACAATCGCCGAACGCAAGATGCACAATCACCTGAGAACCTTCACCCTGCTGGCCGCCCTGACCGCCCTGTTCATGGGGATCGGCTTCATGATCGGCGGGGCCAGCGGCATGCTGATCGCCCTCGTGCTGGCCGGCGGCATGAACCTGTTCAGCTACTGGAATTCCGACAAGATCGTCCTGAAGATGCACGGCGCCCAGGCGGTCGACGAGAGCCACCCCGAGGCGTTGGTCCGCAACTATGTGCGCGACGTCTTCGACATGGCCGACGGCGCCGGCATGCCCCGGCCCAAGGTCTATGTGATGGCCACCGACCAGCCCAACGCCTTCGCCACCGGCCGCAATCCGGAGAACGCTGCGGTCGCGGCCACGCAGGGCCTGCTGCGGATGCTGGACCGCCGCGAGGTGCGCGGCGTGATGGCCCACGAACTGGCCCATGTGAAGAACCGCGACACCCTGACCATGACGGTGACCGCCACCGTGGCCGGGGCCATTTCGGCGCTGGCCAATTTCGCCCTGTTCTTCGGCGGCAATGACCGGGAGCGTCCGGGCGGCATTATCGGGACCATCGCCCTGATGATCCTGGCGCCCATGGCCGCCAGCCTGGTGCAGATGGCCATCAGCCGGGCGCGGGAATACGAGGCCGATCGCGGCGGAGCTGAGATCTGTGGCGACCCGCAGGCCCTGGCCGACGCCCTGCAGAAGATCGAGCACTATGCCCGCGGCACGGTGAACCTGCCGGCCGAGCGCAACCCGGCCACGGGCCAGATGTTCATCATCAATCCCCTGTCGGGGCGCGGGGCGGACAATCTGTTCTCCACCCACCCGGCCACCCAGAACCGGGTGCGGGCGCTGATGGAGATGGCCGGCAAGGTGGCCGCGCCCGTCCAGCGGGCGGCCCGGGCCGTCGGCACGGCGGTGCCGATCACCCGGCGCACAAAGGGCGGCCCCTGGGGTTAGGTCCCCACACGTCCGTCGCCCTCGGACTTGATCCGAGGGCCCATGCACACAATGACGGGCCGGTGTTCGTGGATGGTCGGGTCAAGCCCGACCATGACGGGAGGGGGCTGAGCCCCCTACTCCGCCGGCAGGGTGTTGTCGGTGCGCTTGGTGAGCAGGCGGTCGAATTCCGACCAGACGCCGGAGTCTCCGTGCCACTGGCCCTTGGTGGCGGCCTTGGAATATTCCGTGGAGCGGGCTTCGAAGAAGTTGGCGTGCTCAACCCCCGACAGCATCGACTGCAGCCACGGCAGGGGGTTTTCCTTCACGCCATAGACCTCGGGCAGGTGCAGCTGGCGCAGGCGCCAGTCGGCGATGAAGCGGATATAGGCCTTGATGTCGTCGGGCGTCATGCCCTGGACCTCGCCGGCCTCGAAGGCCAGGTCGATGAACTTGTCCTCTAGCCCCACCACGGTCTTGCAGCAATCGACGATGTCGTCGGCCACCGACTTGGTGACCACCTTCGTCTCGGCGTTGAAGGCGTGATAGAGGCGAATGATCCCCTCGCAGTGCAGGCTCTCGTCGCGCACCGACCAGGAGACGATCTGGCCCATCCCCTTCATCTTGTTGTGGCGGGGGAAGTTCATCAGCATGGCGAAGCTGGCGAACAGTTGCAGGCCCTCGGTGAAGCCGCCGAACATGGCGAGGGTGCGGGCGATGTCGGCGTTCGAATCGACGCCGAACTTCTGCATGTAGTCATGCTTGTCGCGCATCTCCTGGTAATCCAGGAAGGCGGTGAATTCGCTGTCCGGCATGCCGATAGTTTCGAGCAGCAGGGCATAGGCGGCGATGTGGATCGTCTCCATGTTGGAGAACGAGGCCAGCATCATCTTCACCTCGGTGGGTTTGAACACCCGCCCGTAGCGCTCCATGTAGTTGTCGTTCACCTCGACGTCGGACTGGGTGAAGAAGCGGAAGATCTGCGTCAGCAGCGCCCGCTCCTTGTCGTTCAGCTTGGCCGCCCAGTCCTTGATGTCCTCGCCCAGCGGCACCTCTTCGGGCATCCAGTGGACCTGCTGCTGCTTCTTCCAATAGTCGTAGGCCCAGGGGTATCGGAAGGGCTTGTACGCATAGGAGGGCGTCAGCAGGCCAGGCAGGGAGCTGTGGGTGGCGTCGGTCACGGCGAGACTTCCCCGGATGCGGATTGTCGTAGGGTGGAAGCCGCAAGGTAACAGCGATCGAGACAACATCTAGTGGGAAGTCACCCCCACAGGCCAAGATGTTGTGAACAAGGGTGCGACCTATGGACCGGGTCCATGAGCCGGGGCGCCTGAGGCCGGGCTAGTTCTGCGGCTTGATCGAGAAGGACAGGGCGAGAATCTGGTCGTCGCGGGTTTCCTGGCCCCAGATCATGTGCTGGCCCTTCACCTCGCGGTGGACATAGCCCACCGCGGCCTGGACCGGACCCTTGCGCCAGCCGACCCCCACATGGGCGTCGCCGATCAGGGCGCTGGAGCCATCGGTGGACCAGCCGGCCTGGTCCCAGCCATTATCCCTGCGCAGCATGTTGAGCCCCACGGCCCGGCCGCTGGCGGCGGCGAAGAGATACCAGCGCCCGGCCTCGCCAAAGGCGTCGCCATCGCGCACGCCCATGGCGTTGAGCCGGTCTTCGACCTCGTTGTCCAGGTTCTGGCCGAGACGCACCTCGGCGCCCGCTTCGGCCTGACCGCCACCCACGCCAAAGCCCACCCCCGCATGGGGCGATACATCGACGTCATAGTCGCCGGCCGCGAAGGTCACGGCCGCGGGCCAGTCGCGAACCATGGCGACCTCATAGGCCTGGGCGTCGAACTCGGCCCGTTCGGGATTGAGCGGCAGGCCGCCGGGACCACGCAGGGGGCCGCCGACGCTGACCCGAAGGGAATCGACCGCACCGCTCTCGGTGACCCCGAGGGGCACCGAGCCGGAGCGCCAGCGAACGGGGCCCTGGCCCACCGCGAAGGCTTCGGGCGTCGTCACCTTTTCATCAAATTCACCAAAGACGGACTGCGGCGCAAAAGCGGCGTCCATCAAGTCAAAGGCGACCTGGGTCGATTCAGCATTGAGGGTGGCCGAACTAAAGTCTTGCGCCGCCACAGACGTCGCAACCCCAAAACCCATGACGATGGCCAATCCCGCCGACAGCCGCACTTGCTATTCTCCCTGTCCCTTCATCGACCGCAGACTGGCAGATGACATCCTTCCATGTCGTTTCAATGTGGGGAAGGTGACAGAGGTTCCCGGTTGATCTGGTCACGGGGTCGTGCACCCGCCAGGCGCACATGAAAACGCCGGCGCCTGGGGAGGCGCCGGCGATTCGATCAGCCAGACCGGCCGCCTATTGGCAGGCCAGGCATTCCTCATAGTCGGTGCGGCCCTCTTCCGGCGGCGCCATGGCCGGGACGATGCCCGCGGCGGCCACCGCCCCCCCGGCGCGGGGGGCCCGCCGCACCGACTTGGAGCGGAGCTCATGGAGGGGCTTGCAGCCCCGCTC